>NZ_LRON01000028.1:0-81218 GCF_001758795.1 Duganella sp. HH101
CCGCCGCGACGGCGGCCGGCTCGTTGGTGGCGTCCAGCGCCAGCGGTTTGCGCGCGCCGTCGTGCTGCGCGCCCAGTCCGACGGCCGACCTGGCGTGCTGCACCAGTTCCTGCGAGGCGGCGTCGATCAGGGCGATGTGGCGCTCGACCGTCTCGGCCAGCACCGCCTCGTTCAGCGCCACCAGCGCGAACACGGGGTCGTCGACGTCGATGCGGACGCCGGTTTTTTCAAACACCAGGCTGCGCAGCTTGTGCTGATCCATGGCGGCTTACCACTCCACTTTGTCGAGTTGCTCGAACAAATCGCGGAACACCACCTTGATGCGTTGTTTTTCCATCAGGTTGAACTTGTCGCTTTCCTTGACCTCGTTGGCGGTCAGGCGCGCGGTGTTCATTTTCTTGATGTCGGCGCCGAAGGTGTCGGCGTTGCGCGCCGACAGCACGATGCGGCCCTTCACGCGCGCCGAATTGTCGGCATAGGTCTGCGATTCGGTGAACTGCTTGCCGGACGCCGATTGCAACAGGCCGAAGTGCTCGTTCTCCCACAGCACCAGCGGCACATTGGTCGACTTGGCGGTCGAGACGAAGCCCATGGCGGTGTCGTGCAGCGTGTCGCCGCCGCCGACGATGGTGTGGATGTAGACCTTGCGGCCCGATTCCTGCAGCAGCGAGAAGCAATCGTTCTCGATCAGGTAGCCCATCAGCGGCGAGAAGGTGTTGGCGCCATTGTCGATGACGCAGTTGCCGTCCTCTTCCAGGATATCGATCATCAGCGCGTCGAAGCGCTTGGGATCGATGGTGCGGCTGTCGGTCATCACCGGCACATGCTTGACGTCCATCGCCTTGTAGCGCGAGAAGGTCGCGTTCTCCTGGTCGGTGTCGTAGCAGCGCAGCGGCTGCTGGTTTTCCACCGCGTCCTTGGCCGCGATCCACTGCGCCAGGATGGTGGAGACCAGCGTCTTGCCGATGCCGCCCTTACCTTGGAGAATAAAATGTACCGAGTTTTGCATCAATTACTCCTGAATCGCTTGAATGCGTCGAGAGTAATTGTTTTGCGGCGGGATGGCAACCGCCTAGTCGATGAAGCGGAGCAAACCCTGCAAGGCGTGGATGACGGTCTGCTCGCGCACGGCCTTGCGGTCGCCGGCCAACACCAGCCGTTCGGTGTGCACGGTGTCGCCGTTGGCCCAGCCGAAGCAGACCGTGCCGACCGGCTTGCCGGGCACGGCGCCGGTGGGGCCGGCGATGCCGGTGGTCGACAGCGCCAGGTGGGCGTTGCTGGCGCCGAGCGCGCCCGTCGCCATGGCGGCCGCCACTTCCTCGGACACGCTGCCCATCTGCGCGATCAGCGCGGCCGACACGTCCAGCATCTCCGTCTTGGAGGCATTGGAATAGGTGATGAAGCCGCAGTCGAACCAGGCGGTCGAACCGGCGATTTCAGTGATGGCCTGGGCCACGCCGCCGCCGGTGCACGACTCGGCGGTGGCCAGTATCAGGCCTTTGGCTTGCAGGGATTTGCCGACTTGCGCGGCCAGGTCGAGGATGGTGTCGCTGTTCGAATTCATGAAACGCTCCTTCTGTTGCGGCAATCTGCGGGCTGGCTTCCACTGTACCATGCAGTTCGCAATCGATGCCAGTAGTGTACAAAATGTTTTGCTAGAATCGCAATAGTCCATAAAAACATTAGACCGCCGATTTGAACTTGCGTACACTCGAAAAGAAAGACCGGACGCCCCTGCCCAGACACCGCAGGCGTGCGCCGCCGATTGCGCGAGCTGTTAAGCTTGCACAAGAAAGGGACGCGGTCCGAACCGGCCACAACGCCGGCTCATCGGGGACCACACGGAGGCCCATCCTATGATCAGCCAGACCGACATTTTCAGCGCCCGCATCCTGATCGTCGACGATCAGCCGGTGAACGTGGAACTGCTGGAGTACCTGCTGCGTTCCACCGGCTACACGGCCGTCAGCGCCACCACCGACCCGCGCGTGGTGGCCGGCTGGCACGCCGAGCACCAGTACGACCTGATCATCCTCGACATGCAGATGCCCAATATGACCGGCTTCGAGGTCATGGAGGCGCTCAAGCCGCTGGAGGCCGACGCCTGGCTGCCGGTGCTGGTCGTCACCGCCCAGCCCGACCACAAGATCCAGGCGCTGGACATGGGCGCGCGCGATTTCGTCAGCAAGCCCTTCGACCCGGTCGAGGTGCTGACACGCATCCGCAACATGCTGGAGGTGCGCCTGCTGCACCGCGAAACGCGCGACTACAACGCGCGCCTGGAGCAGACCGTGCGCGAGCGCACCGCCGAGCTGCAGCGCTTCCGCAGCGCGATGGACGCCACCGCCGACGCCATCTTCCTGCTCGACGCCGACAGCGCCGACGTGGTCGACGTCAACGACGGCGCCTGCCGCATGCTGGGCTATCCGCGCGGCGAGATGCTGGGCCAGAGCGCCAGCCGCATCGGCCTCGGTGCGCCGCCGGCGCTGCGCGACCAGGCCGAGCGGCTGGCCGCCTACGCCGCCGCCATCGGCCCGACGCGCGCGCCCGAGCTGCTCGAACAGGACCTGATGCGGCGCGACCTGATCGCGGTGCCGGTGGAGCTCTACTGGCAGCTGCTGCAGCGCCCCGGCCAGCCGACCGTGCTGCTGGGCGTGGCGCGCGACATCAGCGAGCGCCGCCAGTCCGAGGAACTGCTGCAGCACATGGCCCACTACGACAGCCTGACCGGCCTGCCCAACCGCACGCTGTTCTTCCAGACCCTGGGCGACGCCATCGCGCTGGCGCAGGACAAGTCCTGGCGCATCGTGGTGCTGTTCATCGCGCTGGACCGCTTCAAGAACATCAACGATTCGCTGGGCGCGGCGCTGGGCGACGAGCTGCTGCGCCAGTTCAGCAACCGGCTGGTGCAGTGCGTGCGCATCCGCGACACCGTCGGCCGCATGGGCGGCGACGAGTTCGCGCTGATCCTGACCATGACGCGCGACCAGCAGGACGCGGTGCACGTGGCCAACGAGGTGCGCGAGGCGCTGCGCCTGCCGTTCGACCTGGACGGCCACCAGGCCGTGCTCAGCGCCAGCATCGGCATCGCCATGTATCCGGAAGACGCCACCGATCCGCACACGCTGGTCAAGTACGCCGACACCGCGATGGAGCGCGCCAAGCAGGCCGGGCGCGACGGCTACCGCTTCTTCACCGCCGGCATGAACGTGCAGGTGCTGGCGCGGCTGGACATGGAGCTGGCGCTGCGGCGCGCGCTGGACAACAACGAACTGCTGCTGTACTACCAGCCCAAGGTCAACCTGCTCAGCGGGGAGGTGGCCGGCGCCGAGGCGCTGCTGCGCTGGCAGCGGCCCGGCTTCGGCCTGGTCTATCCGGCCGAGTTCGTGCCGGTGCTGGAGGATACCGGCCTGATCGTGCGGGTCGGCGCCTGGATCATCGATGCCGCCTGCCGCCAGATCGGCGCCTGGCTGCGCAGCGATGTCGGTCCGGTGCGGATCGCGGTCAACGTCGCCAGCCGCCAGTTCGTCGAGGGCGACCTGGAACTGACCGTGCGCAGCGCGCTGCTGCGCCACGACGTCCCGGCCGAGCTGCTGGAGCTGGAGTTGACCGAGACCGCGCTGATGTCCAACACCGAGCGCACCATCAGCGTGCTGAGCAACCTGAAGGCGATCGGCATCAAGGTGGCGATCGACGATTTCGGCACCGGCTATTCCTCGCTGGCCTATCTGCAGCGCTTCCCGATCGACAAGCTGAAGATCGACATCGCCTTCGTGCGCGACATCACCACCAACCCCAACGACGCCGCCATCGCCCAGGCCATCATCAGCATGGCGCACAGCCTGAAGCTGCGGGTGATCGCCGAAGGGGTGGAGACGCGCGCGCAGCTCGAGTACCTGCGGCGCAGCCGCTGCGATGA
This sequence comes from Duganella sp. HH101, assembly GCF_001758795.1. Classification (NCBI taxonomy): domain Bacteria; kingdom Pseudomonadati; phylum Pseudomonadota; class Betaproteobacteria; order Burkholderiales; family Oxalobacteraceae; genus Duganella; species Duganella sp. HH101. The sequence goes on from NZ_LRON01000028.1 coordinate 3,920, forward strand.
AATCCAGGGCTATTACTTCAGCCGCCCGGTGGCGCCGGCGGACCTGGCCGACCTGCTGGCCTCGGGCCGCGGCCTGCCGCCGGACGCCGCCCATCCCGGCAAGCCGGCGCAGACGCTGCTGATCGTCGACGACGACGTCAACGTGCTGTCCTCGCTGCACCGGCTGTTCCGCCGCGACGGCTACCAGATCCTGGCCGCGGCCACGCCGGGCGAAGCCTTCGAGATGCTGGCGCTGCATGCGGTGCAGGTGATCGTCTGCGACCAGCGCATGCCGGGCATGAGCGGCACCGAGTTCCTCAGCAAGGTCAAGGAAATGTATCCGGAGACGATACGCATCATCCTGTCCGGCTACACGGGGCTGGACGCGGTGCTCGATTCGATCAACCGCGGCGCCATCTACCGCTTCTACACCAAGCCGTGGGACGACACCCAGCTGCGCGACAACATCCGCCTGGCCTTCCACCACTACTGGCTGATGCACGGCAGCGGCCGCCACGCGGGGCAGCCGGACGAGGATGTCACCGCGCTTCAGGAAGTGAAGTGATCGAAGCTTTCCAGTTGCAGGGCTAGCGCGGCCCCGGCCGCGTCCACCAGGCGCAGGCCGGGGGCGGCGTCTATCGTGCCGACCCGCGTGACGGGCGTGGCCGCGCCGGCCGCCGCCGCCAGCACGTCCGCGCGCGCCGAGGCCGGCGCGGTGAAGCACAGTTCGTAGTCGTCGCCGCCGGCGGCGGCGTAGGCGCGGCGCATGGCGGCGTCGCGCGCGGCCAGCACGGCGCCGGCCGGCAGCGCGTCCAGGTCCAGCGTGGCGCCGACCCCGGACAGCTTGAGGATGTGGCCGAGATCGCCGACGAGGCCGTCGGAGATGTCGATGGCGGCGTGGGCCAGGCCCGGTTCGGCCAGCGCCATGCCCAGCGCCACGCGCGGCGTCGGCGTGTGCAGGCGCGCGGCGGCCGCCAGCAGGCTGGCCGCGTCCATCGTTTGTTCGAGGCGGTAGCCGGCCAGCGCCAGGCGGGCGTCGCCCAGCGTGCCGGAGATCCAGATGTCGTCGCCGGCGCGGGCGCCGCTGCGGCGCAGCGCCCGGCCGGGCCGCACTTCGCCGAACACGGTGATGCAGATGGTCAGCGGGCCCTTGGTGGTGTCGCCGCCGATCAGCTCGATGTCATGGGCGTCGGCCAGCGCGAACAAGCCCTGGGAAAAGCCGGCCAGCCAGTCGCGGTCGGCCGACGGCAGCGCCAGCGCCAGGGTGAAGCCGACCGGGCGCGCGCCCATGGCCGCCAGGTCGGACAGGTTGACCGCCAGCGCCTTGTGGCCGAGGCGGGCTGCGTCCTCGCCGGCGAAGAAGTGGCGGCCCTCGACCAGCATGTCGGACGAGATCGCCGTCTGCATGCCGGGCGTGGGGGTGAGCAGGGCGCAGTCGTCGCCGATGCCGAGCGTGGCGCGGGCAGGGTGGCGGGGGCGCTGGAAGTATTCCTTGATGAGATCGAATTCTGAGAGCATGGCGTTATTGTACCGGTGCGTGCAGCGTCGCGCGGGGCGCCGCGGTGTCGGCGGACAGGAACAGCCAGTCGTGGTTGGCCAGCCGGATCGCGATGCCTGCGACCTGGTAGCGCTCCAGCAGGTCGGGCGTGAAGAACAGCTGCGGCCCCGCCTCGTAGCGGGCGCCGGCCAGCATCACGAGCAGACGGCTGCCGGCCGCTTCGATGGTCAGCGCCTGCTCGCCCAGCTGCGCCAGCCTGCCCTGGCCGGTCTGCATCAGGCCGCCGAGCGAGCGGCTGTAGACAAAGCTCAGCTGGATGCCGTGGCGCTGCCAATCCTGCAGGCAGGCCCAGGCGTCGGAAGGGGGGGCGTCGCCGCTCGCGGGCAGCGTGGCGCCGCTGCTGATCATGGTGGACATGGCTGGCTCCGGTAGATGGGGATGGCGTGAGCTTACTTGGGCCCGGCCGCCGGTTGATTGGCATTTTCAATCAAATTTCATCGGTCGATACAAAATAGTGATAAAACCGGAAAATTGATTATGTTGAAGCTATTGATAGTTTAATGCCGCTAAAAGCGTCAAAAATTCGGTTTGAGTTGCCTCAGATCATAAATAATGCTGATATCTGTCATAGCTGTTGGTGAAAATACCTACTTAATTGAAAGAATTGGTCTGATAAAATCGGAAGCTTTCCGACAGTACAAACAGGAAGGCAGCACAGCATGGATTCGTCATCTGATAAAAAAGAAGAACTTCGTCAACAATTGCGCCTCGCGGCGCTCGAATACCACGAGTGCCCGACGCCAGGCAAGATCAGCGTCACGCCGACCAAGCAACTGACCAACCAGCGCGACCTGGCGCTGGCCTACTCGCCGGGCGTGGCCGCGCCGTGCGAAGAGATCGTCATCGATCCGGCCAACGCCTACAAATACACGGCGCGCGGCAACCTGGTGGCCGTCATCACCAACGGCACCGCCGTGCTGGGCCTGGGCAACATCGGCCCGCTGGCCGCCAAGCCTGTGATGGAAGGCAAGGGCGTGCTGTTCAAGAAATTCGCCGGCATCGACGTGTTCGACATCGAGATCAACGAGATGGACCCGGACAAGCTGGTCGACATCATCGCCTCGCTGGAGCCGACCTTCGGCGGCGTCAACCTGGAAGACATCAAGGCGCCCGAGTGCTTCTACATCGAGCGCCAGCTGCGCGAGCGCATGAAGATCCCGGTCTTCCACGACGACCAGCACGGCACCGCCATCATCGTCGGCGCCGCCATCATGAACGGCATCCAGTACGTCGGCAAGGATATCGCCAACTGCAAGCTGGTGGTGTCGGGCGCCGGCGCGGCCGCGCTGGCCTGCCTGGACCTGATCGTCGACCTCGGCTTCCCGCTGGAAAACATCTACGTCACCGACCTGGCCGGCGTGGTCTACAAGGGGCGCCAGGAATTGATGGACCCGGACAAGGAACGCTTCGCCCGCGACACCACGGCCCGCACGCTGGCCGAAGTCATCAGCGACGCCGACATCTTCCTCGGCCTGTCGGCCGGCGGCGTGCTCAAGCAGGACATGGTCAAGGCCATGGCGCCCAATCCGCTGATCCTGGCGCTGGCCAACCCGAACCCCGAGATCCTGCCGGAAGACGTCAAGGCCGTGCGCGGCGACGCCATCATCTGCACCGGCCGTTCGGACTATCCGAACCAGGTCAACAACGTGCTGTGCTTCCCGTACATCTTCCGCGGCGCGCTCGATTGCGGCGCCACCACCATCACGCGCGAAATGGAAATCGCCGTGGTGCACGCGATCGCCGAGCTGGCCCACGCCGAGCAGTCGGACATCGTCGCCACCACCTACGGCTTCAGCAGCCTGTCGTTCGGCCCCGAGTACCTGATCCCGATGCCGTTCGATCCTCGCCTGCTGATCAAGATCGCCCCGGCCGTGGCCAAGGCGGCCGAGGATTCCGGCGTCGCCACCCGTCCTATCAAGGATTTGCAAGCCTACGCCGACAGCCTGCAGCAGTTCGTCTACCGCAGCGGCACCTTCATGAAGCCGCTGTTCCAGGTCGCCAAGAAGACCGCCGCCGAACTCAAGCGCATCGTCTACGCCGAGGGCGAGGAAGAGCGCGTGCTGCGCGCGGTGCAGGTGATCGTCGACGAGAAGCTGGCCCGTCCCATCCTGGTCGGCCGTCCGGCCGTGCTGGAAACCCGCATCACCAAGTTCGGCCTGCGCCTGAAGCAGGGCGTGGACTTCAACGTCATCAACCCCGACCACGACGAGCGCTACCGCGAATACTGGCAGGCCTACTACGAGCTGACCGCGCGCAAGGGCGTGACGCAGGAGTACGCCAAGCTGGAAATGCGCCGCCGCCACTCGCTGATCGGCGCCATGATGATCAAGAAGGGCGACGCCGACGGCATGATCTGCGGCACCTTCGGCACCACCCAGCTGCACCTGCACTATATCGACCAGGTGCTGGGCAAGCGCGACGGCGCCTGCGTGTACGCGGCGATGAACGTGCTGATCATGCCTGAGCGCCAGCTGGTGATGGTCGACACCCACGTCAACGAAAACCCGAACGCGAAAGAGCTGGCGGCGATCACCGTGATGGCGGCCGAAGAGATGCGCCGTTTCGGCCTGTCGCCGCGCGCGGCGCTGCTGTCGCACTCGAACTTCGGCTCGTCCAACAGCGAATCGGCGCAGAAGATGCGCGCCGCGCTGGAGCTGGTCAAGCAGCTCGATCCGACGCTGGAAGTGGACGGCGAAATGCACGGCGACACCGCGCTGGACTCCAAGCTGCGCAACTCCATCATGCCGGGCAGCACGCTGACCGGCGACGCCAACCTGCTGGTGATGCCGAACATCGACGCCGCCAACATCGCCTACAACCTGGTCAAGACGGCGGCCGGCAACGGCATCGCGGTCGGCCCTATCCTGCTGGGCTGCGCCAAGCCGGTGCACATCCTGACGCCGTCGGCCACGGTGCGCCGCATCGTCAACATGACCGCGCTGTGCGTGGTCGACGCGGTGGCCCAGCGCAAGGCCTGATGTAGCACGCCGCCGCAAGGCCGGGGTCAAGTCTGACATTCGGACACGAGCTCTACCGTAACGCGCGTTACGGTAGAGCTCGTGTCCGAATGTCAGACTTGACCCCATTTTTATTGCCTCAATCTCAACTAAGCCGAGTCATCACTGCCGATGATGGTAACAAGATGTAAGTGATGTAATCGACATAATTGGTGAGAAGTGCGACAGGGACGCTCTGTTACAATACCGGGCTGTAAAGTCACCCATGATTTGGATTGCTATTCACCATGAATAAAATAAAAAAAGCCCTGATTACGGGCATTACCGGCCAGGACGGTGCTTATCTGGCCGAGTTGCTGCTGGAAAAAGGTTACGAAGTTACGGGAACTTATCGCCGCACGAGCTCGGTGAATTTCTGGCGCATCGAGGAACTCGGCATCCAGTCGCACCCGAATCTGAAGCTGGTGGAATACGATCTGACCGACCTGGGCTCCAACATCCGCCTGCTGCAAAACGCGCAGCCGGACGAGGTCTACAACCTGGCGGCGCAAAGCTTCGTCGGCGTCTCCTTCGAACAGCCGGTGACGACGGCCGAAATCACCGGCGTCGGCCCGGTCAACCTGCTGGAGGCGATCCGCATCGTCAATCCGAAGATCCGCTTCTACCAGGCGTCGACCTCGGAAATGTTCGGCAAGGTGCAGGCCGTGCCGCAAAAGGAAGACACGCCGTTCTACCCGCGCAGCCCGTACGGCGTGGCCAAGCTGTATGCCCACTGGATGACCGTGAACTACCGCGAATCCTATGGCATCTTCGGCTGCTCCGGCATCCTGTTCAACCACGAGTCGCCGCTGCGCGGCCGTGAATTCGTCACCCGCAAGATCACCGACTCGGTGGCCAAGATCCACCTGGGCCAGCTCGACGTGCTGGAACTGGGCAACCTGGACGCCAAGCGCGACTGGGGCTACGCCAAGGAATACGTCGAAGGCATGTGGCGCATCCTGCAGGCCGACCATCCGGACACCTATGTGCTGGCGACCAACCGCACCGAGACCGTGCGCGACTTCGTCAGCATGGCGTTCAAGGCGGTCGACGTGGCGCTGGAGTGGAGCGGCGCGGCCGACCACGAAATCGGCACCTGCAAGAAAACCGGCAAGGTGCTGGTGCGCGTCAATCCTAAGTTCTACCGTCCGGCCGAGGTGGAGCTGCTGATCGGCGACCCGGCCAAGGCGGAAAAGGAACTGGGCTGGAAGCCGCAGACCACGCTGGAACAGCTGTGCCAGATGATGGTCGAGGCCGACCTGCGCCGCAACAAAGCCGGCTTCTCCTTCTAAGGACGCGACCATGGCTGCCGAGGGCATGGAGGGCGCAGGCAAGCGCGCCCTGATCACCGGGCTGTCCGGCTTCACCGGACGCTATGTCGAACAGGAGCTGAGCGCCGCCGGCTACGAAGTCTACGGCACCATCACGCCCGGCCACGAACCCGGCCCGCGCCAGTTCGCCGTCGACCTGGGCGACCGCGCCGGCCTGGCCGCCGTCGTGGCCCAGGTGCGGCCGGACGTGGTGGCCCACCTGGCCGCCATCGCCTTCGTCGGCCACGGCGACGTCGAGCAAATCTACCGCGTCAACGTGGCGGGCACCCGCAACCTGCTGGAGGCGCTGGCCGCCGCCGAGCACAAGCCGTCGGCCGTGCTGCTGGCCTCCAGCGCCAATGTCTACGGCAACACCGACGCCGGCGTGATCGGCGAGCACGTGCCGGCCGCGCCGGCCAACGATTACGCGGTCAGCAAGCTGGCCATGGAATACATGGCGCGGCTGTGGCAGGACAAGCTGCCGCTGATCATGGTCCGCCCCTTCAACTACACCGGCGTCGGCCAGCACGAGAACTTCCTGCTGCCGAAGATCGTCGCCCACTTCCGCCGCCGGGCCGGCGACATCGAGCTGGGCAACCTGCACGTGTGGCGCGACTTTTCCGACGTGCGCACGGTGGCGTCCAGCTACCGCCGCCTGCTGGCGCTCGGCCCGGCCGCCGCCGGCCAGACCTTCAACGTCTGCTCCGGCCAGGCCTATTCGCTGGGCGAGGCGCTCGACATGATGGCCGATATCGCCGGCTACCAGATCAAGGTCCACGTCAACCCGGCCTTCGTGCGCGCCAACGAAGTGGTGCGCCTGGTCGGCGACAACCGCCGCCTGCTGGCCGCCATCGGCGCCTCGGCGGCCGTGCCGCTGGCCGACACGCTGCGCTGGATGTACACGGCGTGACGGCGATGGACAACACCGCATCCCGCATCGTGCGGGTGGGCCTGTCCACCACCACGGCCGAGACGGCGCTGACCGGCGGCCGTCTCGACGGCCTGGGCGTGTACAGCCGCGCGCTGCTCGAACACCTGCCGCAGGCCGGCGCCGAGGTGCTGCCGTTTTCCTTCGCCCCCGGCGGCGACGCCAGCCGCGTCAGCGTCGGCCGCGCGCTGCCGCTGTCGTTCCGCGGCGCGACGCTGGCCGACCTGCTGCTGCCGTCGTCGGTGCATATGCACGTCAGCGCCGTCATGGGCCGCGGGGCGCCGCCGCTGGACCTGTTCCACGCCACCGACTACCGCATCGTGCGCATGGATTGCCCGGTGGTGGCGACGCTGCACGACGCCGTGCCGATCGCCCATCCCGAGTGGTGCACGCCGCGCTTGCGCGGCCTGAAGAACTGGCTGCAGATCAAGGCCGCGCGCAAGGCGCAGCACGTGATCACCGGTTCCCGCTATTCGATCCGCGAGCTGGTCGAACACTTCGGCGTCGACGAGGGCAAGATCAGCGTGGTGCACCACGGCGTGCGCCCCGAATGGTTCGATGCGCCGTCGGCCGAGGCGCGCGACGCCACGCTGGCGCTGCACGGCCTCCACCCCGGCTACTTCCTGTTCGTCGGCACGCTGCAGCCGCGCAAGAACGTCGGCCGCCTGCTGGAAGCCTACCTGGCCTTGCCGCCGGTGCTGCGCTCGGCGCGCCAGCTGGTGATCGTCGGCGCGCCGGGCTGGCTCAGCGACGAGCTGGTGGCCCGGATCAAGGCCGCCGGGCAGCGCGGCGAAAACGTGGTGTGGCTCAGCAAGCTGACCGACGACGCCCAGCTGCACCACATCTACGCCGGCGCCGGCGCCTTCGTCTTCCCGTCGCTGCACGAGGGCTTCGGCCTGCCGCTGGTCGAAGCCTTCGCCAGCGGCGTGCCGGTGGCCACCTCCAACGCCACCTCGCTGCCGGAAGTGGCGCAGGGCGCGGCGCTGGAATTCGATCCGCTGTCGGTGCCGGAAATGACCGCCGCCATGACCACGCTGGCGCGCGACGACGCCACCCGCAACCGCTGCATCGCCGCCGGCCGCCGCCGCGCGCTCGAACTGACATGGGATGAAGCGGCACGCCGTACCGTCGCCGTGTACCACCACGTCCTCTCTCACTGAAGCAGTCATGCGCGTCCTCCATTTCTACAAGACCTACTACCCGGATAGCTGGGGCGGCATCGAGCAGGTGATACGCCAGCTGTGCGTGGGCACCGGCCGCCTCGGCGTCGCCAACGAAGTGCTGACGCTGACGCGCGACCAGGGCCCGGCCCGCATCGAGTTCGAGGGCCACACCGTGCACCGCGCGCAGCTCGATTTCGAGGTCGCCTCGACCGGTTTTTCGTTCGCCGCGATCCGCCAGCTGGCGCGCCTGGCGCGCGAGGCCGACGTGATCCACTACCACTTCCCGTGGCCGTTCATGGACCTGGCGCACTTCATGGCGCGCATCGACAAGCCCTGCGTCGTCACCTACCACTCGGACATCGTGCGCCAGAAGAACCTGCTGCGCGTGTACAGCCCGCTCAAGCGCCGCTTCCTGCGCAGCATCGACACCATCGTCGCCACCTCGCCCAACTACCTGGCCTCGTCGCCGGTGCTCAAGCGCTTCGAGCACAAGACGCGCACCATCACCTACGGCCTGGACAAGACGATCTACCCGCAGCCGTCGGCCGCCTGCAAGGACGGCTGGCGCGCGCGCTGCGGCGAGCGCTTCTTCCTGTTCGTCGGCGTGCTGCGCTACTACAAGGGCCTGCACATCCTGCTCGACGCCATGGCCAACCTGGACTACCCGGTGGTGATCGTCGGCGGCGGCCCGGAGGAGCAGGAACTGAAGGCGCACGCCGGGCGCCTGGGCCTGACCCATGTGCTGTTCGTCGGCGCGCTGGAAGAGGAGGACAAGGTGGCGCTGCTGGAGCTGAGCTACGCGATGGTGTTCCCTTCGCACCTGCGTTCGGAAGCGTTCGGCATCTCGCTGCTGGAAGGGGCGATGTACGGCAAGCCGATGATTTCCAGCGAGATCGGCACCGGCACCACCTACATCAATATCGACCAGGAGACCGGCCTGGTGGTGCCGCCCGACGATCCGGCGGCGCTGGGCGCGGCCATGCGCGCGCTGTGGGAGCAGCCGGAACGCGCGGCCGAGATGGGCCGCCGCGCCGAGGCGCGCTACTGGGAACTGTTCACCGCCGAAACCATGGCGCGCAACTACCACGCGCTGTACAGCGAGCTGGCGGCCCGCGCGGGCACGGCCGGCGAGCCCGTCCGCCCACGCACCGTTTGATCTGACGCAAGGGCGGCGCCGGCGGGCGCGGCTATCATGGCGGTCGAACTCCGCGCCCTGCCGATGGTCCTCAACAATGACGCCGCCAAGACGGCGCCACCCGCTGTGCGACGCAACGACGTCGTCCGGGCGGGAGTTCACCTTCCGCCGCGCCTCGTCCAGCAGGGTAGAATACCGCCACCACCCCTGAATCCCGGAGATCCGCGTGCGCTGCCTGGTTATTGAAGACGAAGCCGAAACCTCGAACTACATCTGCAAGGGGCTGCGCGAGGCGGGCTACCTGGTCAGCGCCTGCGACAACGGCCCCGAAGGCCTCGATCTCGCGGTCGGCAACGACTGGGACATCATCGTGCTCGACCGCATGCTGCCGGGCCGCGTCGACGGCCTGTCCATCGTCGACCGCCTGCGCGCGCTGGGCAAGCAGACCCCGGTCATCATCGTCAGCGCGCTGACCACCATCGACGCCCGCGTCAGCGGCCTGCGCGGCGGCGCCGACGACTACCTGTCCAAACCCTTCGCCTTTTCCGAACTGCTGGCCCGCATCGAGGCGCTGCAGCGCCGCAGCGCGCCCGGCGCCGACAGCTCGCAGCTGCAGGTGGCCGACCTGCGGCTGGACCTGCGCACGCTGCGCGTGACGCGCGGCAGCAAGGTGATCACGCTGCAGCCGCGCGAATACCGGCTGCTGGAGTACCTGATGCGCAACGTCAACCAGGTGGTCACGCGCACCATGCTGCTCGAATCGGTGTGGGACTACCATTTCGACCCGCAGACCAATGTCATCGACGTCCAGATCAGCCGCCTGCGCGCCAAGGTCGACAAGGACTTCCCCGTCATGCTGATCCATACGCTGCGCGGCGTCGGCTACCGCATGGGGCCGACCCCGCCGGAAGACGCGGAGCCGGCCGCTTGATCCGGCTGCGCGCGTCCATCGCGGCCAAGCTGGTGCTGGGCTACGGCCTGCTGGGCACGGCCTCCATCGTGCTGGTGTCGGCGGTGTTCTACCGCGGCACCGTGGGCGTGCTGGACCGCGATATCGACGGCCGCATCGTGCTGCAGTCGGACCGCCTGCTGGCGCGCGCCAACGGCTTGCCGCACGGCGTGCTGCTGGCCGAGGTGCGGCGCCAGCTGGACGACGGCGTCGACAGCGACCGCGAAATCTTCCAGCTGGTGGCGGCCGACGGCACGCCGCTGGCGGGCAACCTGGATGCGTGGCCGAAATCGGGCCTGCCGTCGCCGGGCACCGGTCCGGGGCTGGTGAGCGCGATGGTGGTGCGCCAGGGCCATCCGACGCCGGCGCGGCTCTACCTGCGCCCGCTGGGCGACGGCGGCGCGCTGATCGTCGGCCGCGACCTCAGCGAGCAGGAAGCGGTGCGCGAGGTGATCTGGCACGCGCTGCTGGCCGGCGCCGCCGTCTCGCTGCTGCTGACGGTGGGCGGCGCGCTGCTGTTCCGGCGCGCGATCGAACGCCGCCTCAGCGCGATCCGCCGCACCGCCGCGCAGATCGAGGCGGGCGACCTCAGCCCGCGCATCCCGGTCACGGGCCACGACGAATTCGCGCTGCTGGGGCGCGACATCAACCGCATGCTGGACCGCATCGAACTGCTGATGGAAGGCATACGCCACGTCTCGAACGCCATCGCCCACGACCTGCGCACGCCGCTGGGCCGCATCCGCGGCAGGCTCGACGAGGTGGTGCGGCGCGAGGCCAGCGTGCCGCGCCTGACCGCCGCCGCCCGCGACGCCATCGAGGACATCGACGACCTGATACGGCTGTTCGAACGCCTGCTGCAGATCGCCGAGGCCGAGTCGGGCGTGCGCAGCCGCCTGTTCGAGCGGCTGGACCTGGGCCATATCGCCAGCGACATCGGCGAGATGTACGAGGCCAGCGCCGAGGACAGCGGCCTGCGGCTGACGGTGGACGCGCCCGAGCACCTGTACGTGGACGGCGACCGCAACCTGCTGGCCAGCGCCGTCGCCAGCCTGCTGGACAACGCCATCAAGTACGCCGGACCGGGCGCGTCGCTGCGCCTGCGCGCCGGGCTGTACCACGGCGGCCTGGCCTCGATCGCGGTGCACGACAACGGCCCCGGCATCCCCGAGCAGGAGCGCGGCAAGGTGACGCAGCGCTTCTACCGCCTGGACGACAGCCGCCACCTGCCGGGCAACGGCCTGGGCCTGGCCATCGTCAGCGCCACCGCGCTGGCCCACGGCGGCGAGCTGGTGCTGGAGGACGCCGCGCCGGGGCTGGTGGCGCGCATCCTGCTGCCGCTGGCGCCGCAGTCCTAGCCGCCCGCATTGGCTTTCCGATCGGTAATGTCGCCGCAAGCTGGCGGAAAGCCGCCGCGCGCTAGCATGGACGGTTCCATACCGATACGCCCTCCACCATGCACGATTTAAGCGACATCGCCGATTGGCTCAAGCATCATCCCGTCCAGCAGGACGCGCGCGCGCAGGGCGCGCACATGGTGTCGTTCAGCAGCCACGACTATCTGGCGCTGGCCGGCCATCCGCGCCTGGTGGCGGCGGCCAAGGACGGGCTGGACCGCTACGGCGTGCGCCACGGCGACGGCGTGGCGTCGTGGCGGCCCGGCGCCGAGCCGGAGGTCTACCGCGCGCTGGAAAGCCGTCTCGGCGCACTGGCGCGCAAGAGCGACGCGCTGCTGTTTGTGTCCGGCTACATGACCAATATCGGCGTGCTGTCGTCCATCGTCAAGGCGGCAGCGCTGGCGCGGCTGCACGGCTACCGCGCCCGCAAGCGCCACAAGTACGCCTACTACTCGGACGAGTTCAACCACGTCAGCATCCGCGAGGGCATCCAGATGTCGGGCGCGTTGCGCTACACCTACCGCCACGGCGATATGGGGCATCTGGAATCGCTGCTGAAGTCGGGCGCGGAAGAGGGCTGTACGCCCATCATCGCCAGCGACGGCGTGTTCGGCATGGAGGGCACGATCGCGCCGCTGCCGCAGCTGGTGGCGCTGGCCGAGCGTTTCGGCGCGCTGCTCTACGTCGACGACGCCCACGCCACCGGCGTGCTGGGCGCCCATGGCGGCGGCAGCACCGAGCACTACGATTGCCACAGCCCGTGCATCATGCAGATGGGCAGCCTGGGCAAGGCGCTGGGCGCGCTGGGCGGCTACGTCGCCGTCGAGCGCGAGGCCGCCGACGTGATACGCATGGCCAGTGCCGCCTACGGCTACGCCAGCCCGCCGCCGCCGGAGCGCGCCGCCGCGCTGCTGGCCGCGCTGGACTTGCTGGAACAAGAGCCGGAGCGCCGCCAGCGCCTGTGGGACAACCAGCGCTACTTCATCGAGCGGATGGCGCCGCTGGGCTACGCCATGTTGTCGACCTCGACGCCCATCCTGCCGGTGCTGGTCGGCGAGGCCGAGACTTGCCAGCGCTATGCGATCGCGCTGCGCAAGGAAGGCATCCATGTCGACGCGGTCCAGTTCCCGGCGGCGCCGGTGGGCCAGGCCCGCCTGCGCTTCGTCATCAACGCCGGCCACAGCCGCGCGCAAATCGACCATGCGGTGCGGGTGATGGCGCAGCTGGCCGGCCGCGCCTCGCGCCTGGCCGCCTAGGCCGCGGCGCTCTGCTCGGCCCAGCGCTGCTTGACCTCCAGCAGCGCCGGCATCTGCTGCAGGAACAGGTCGACCAGGTCGGCGTCGAAGTGCTTGCCGCGCTGCTGCTCCAGGTATTCCACCGCCTGCGGGATCGGCCATTCCGGCTTGTAGGGGCGGGCCGAGGTCAGCGCGTCGAACACGTCGGCGATGGCGACGATGCGCCCCACCAGCGGGATCTGCTCGCCGGCCAGGCCGTTCGGATAGCCGCTGCCATCCCATTTCTCATGGTGCGTGACCGCCACCTGGTAGGCCATCGCCAGCATGCCGCCGGGGTGCCGGCCGATGATCTCGCCGCCGATGGCGGCATGGGTCTGCATCACCTTCCATTCCGCCGTCTCCAGCGGGCCGGGCTTGCGCAGGATGCTGTCCGGGATGCCGATCTTGCCGACGTCGTGCATCGGCGCCGCGTGCAGCAGGTCGTCCGCCTCGGCCTCGCTCATGCCGGCCGCGCGGCCGAGGATGCGCGAGTAGTGGCTCATGCGGATCACGTGCAGGCCGGTTTCATTGTCCTTGTATTCGGCCGCCAGGCCCAGGCGCTGGACGATTTCCAGCCGGGTGCGGGTCAGCTCGTCCATGCGCACCAGCGACAGGTGGGTGCGCACGCGGGCCCGCACGATGGGCGGGCTGACCGGCTTGGTGATGTAGTCGACCGCGCCGGCGTCGAAGCCGACCACCTCGTCGCTGGCGTCGCTGAGCGCGGTGACGAAGATCACCGGTATGGCGGCGGTGGCGTCGTCGTCCTTGAGCTGGCGGCACACCTCATAGCCGGTCATGCCGGGCATCATCACGTCCAGCAGGATCAGCTGCGGCCGCTCCTGGCGCGCCAGCTCCAGCGCGCGCGGGCCGTCCTTGGCGAACAGCAGGCGGTACTGGTCCTGCAAGATATGGCGCAGCAGTTGCAGGTTGCTGGCCTCGTCGTCGACGGCCAGGATCAAGGGCAGGTCGTTGGTGGGGGCTTTCATCATGGGGTCTCCTTGGCCAGATGGTCGGCCAATTCCAGCAGCGTAGCATGGGCTTGCGGGAAATCGAAATCGTTGAGGGCGGTGTGCAGCTCCGCCAGTTGCCTGGCCAGCGCGGCCGACAGGCCGGCGCCGCTCATCGCGCCCGCCAGCGCGGCCAGCGCCGCGTCCTCCAGCGCGCCGCGCTTCAGCGACGGCAGCAGCGCCTGCGCCGCCGCGTGCGCGCGCGCCGCGTCGAAGGCCGGCGCCGCCGCCGCGGCCTCGGCCGCCTGCTCGCGTTCCCTGCGCACGGCGCGCGGGGTCTCGATGGCGTGGATCGCGCTCAGCGCCGCATCGAGCTGCGCCGTCAGCAGCCGCTGCACCTGCGCCAGTTCGGTCGGCAGGGTCGGCGCGCCGGCCTCGCGCTGCGGCGAGCCGCACAGCCTTTCCGCCTGCGCCAGCGTGGCGGCCAGCTGCTCCAGGCCGAGGTTGGCGGCCACGCCGCGCACCTTGTGGCAGCAGGCCTGCGCCTCGGCCAGGCGGGTCGCGCTGTCGCTGGCGAACAGCCGCGCCAGCGACGTGGCGGCGTCGCCGTAGTCGGTGGCGAAGCGGTGCAGCGCCTGGTGGTATTTGACTTCGTCGCCGGACCAGCGCTGCAGGCCGGTCTTCTGGTTCAGCACGCGCGCGCGCGCCGGCGCGTCGGCCGCGGCCGGCGCCTGTTCCTGCGGCGGCAGCGCCATCACGCGGGCGATTTCATGCGACAGCGCATACCAGTCCACCGGCTTGGACGCGAAGCCGTTCATGCCGGCGGCGGCGGCGGCCTCGCGGTGCGCCGCCAGCACGCTGGCCGTCATGGCGACGATGGGGATGGCCGGCGTGCCGCGCGCCTGCTCGCGGGCGCGGATGGCGCGCGTGGCCGCCAGGCCGTCCATCTGCGGCATCTGCATGTCCATCAGGATCAGGTCGTAGCTGCGCTCGTCCGACATGCGCAGCGCGGCGGCGCCGTCGCCGGCCCGCTCCAGCGTGTGGCCGCGCTTGTTCATCAGCAGGGTCAGCAGCTCCAGGTTCTGCGGCACGTCGTCGGCCGCCAGCACCCGCAGCGGCGGCAGCGGATAGGCGCTGCGCTCGGCGCTCTGGCTGCCGTCGTTGCGGGCCGGCTCCAGCGGCAGCGTCAGGTGGAAGGTGGTGCCCACGCCCTGTATGCTTTCGGCCCACAGCTTGCCGCCCATCAGCGCCACCAGCTGGCGGCTGATGGTGGTGCCCAGGCCGGTGCCGCCGAAGCGCCGCGTCATCGACGGGTCGGCCTGGGTGAAGGGATCGAAGATCGCCTCCAGCCGGTCCGGCGCGATGCCGATGCCGGTGTCCTGCACGGCGATCCGCAGCTGGCCCTGGGCCGCGCCGGCGCGCAGGCTGACGCTGCCGGCGGCGGTGAACTTGATGGCGTTGTCGAGCAGGTTGCCGAGGATCTGGCGCATGCGCAGCTCGTCGCCGTACAGCCAGGCCGGCAGCGACGGGTCGTAGACGATGTCGACGCAAAGGCCCTTGCTGCGGGCGTTGCTGCCGAAGGTGGAGGCCAGCTCGTCGATCAGGCCGAGCAGGCTGTAGTCGTCCGGCTCCAGCTCCACCGCGCCCTTGTCCAGCTTGGCGGTGTCGAGGATTTCGTTGAGCAGGCGCAGCAGCGAGCGGCCTTCCTTGCGCACCGTGTCCAGGTGGCGCCGCTGGTTGTCGTCGAGTTCGGTGTCCAGCAGCACGTCGGTGAAGCCGAGGATGGCGTTCATCGGCGTGCGGATTTCATGGCTCATGTTGGCGACGAAGCTGGCGCGCGCGGCGGCGGCCTGCTCGGCCGTCTCCTTGGCCCTGCGCAGCTGCTGCTCCATCTGGCGGCGCTCGCTGATGTCGAGGATGACGCCGTCGATCCAGCGCAGCTCGGGATCGCTCTCGTCCTGGGTGACGGCGCCGTGCTCCCACATCCAGCTGGTGTGGCCGTCGGCGTGGCGCAGCCGGTATTCGACCTGGTAGGCGCTGAGGTCGGCGACGGCGCGGTCGATCTCGGCCTCGACGCCGGCGCGGTCTTCCGGCACGATCAGGCTGCCCAATGTGCGGCTGCGCTCGTCGCCGACGAAATCGCTGGCCGGGTAGCCGGCCAGGCGCTCGATGCCGTCGCTGACGAACACCGGCGGCGCGTCGAAGCGCATGCTGCTGCGGAAGGAGATGCCGGGGATGTTGCCGATCAGCGAGCGGAACTGCTGCTCGCTGTCGCGCAGCGCCTGCATGATGGCGCGCCGTTCGCTGATGTCGGTGATGAACAGCACGAACAGGTCGCGCTCGGCCAGCCGCGCATGGCCCAGCGCGCGCCGGATCGGCACGCGGCTGCGGTCCTTGCGCAGCGCGATCACCTCGCTGCCCTGGCCGGGGATGGCCGAGTCCTCGGTGCGCAGGTAGTTGAGCAGGCCGTCCTGCTCGGAGCGCTGGGCGTCGTCCATCAGCACGCGGATATTGCGGCCGACGATTTCGTCGCGGCGCCAGCCGAAGATGCGTTCGGCCGAGGCGTTGAATTCATGGATCACGCCGGCGCGGTCGACGGTGACGACGCCGTCGATGGTGGTGGTGAGCAGGGCGCGCATCCAGGCTTCGCTCTCGCTTTTCTGGCGGAACAGTTCGCGGTAGCGCAGCAGGCCGTTGGCCGACATGATGAAGATGGTGATGGCGACGGTGATCAGCGAGATGGCCAGCGCCAGGAAGGTGCTGCTCTGTTCGGGGGCGGCGCCGGCTTGCGGCTGGCCGGCGAAGCGCGCGGCCGCCATGCCGGTGTAGTGCATGCCGGCGATGGCGCAGCCCATGACGGTGGCGCTGATCGCGCCCAGCGCGCTGGACGGCAGGCGGGTGTGCAGGCGCAGGCCGAAGCGCACCCACAGCGCCAGCGTGGCCAGCACCACGGCCACCACGATGGACAGGCCGAACATCAGCGGATCGTAGTACAGCGCGAACGCCATGCGCATGGCGGCCATGCCGGTGTAGTGCATGGCGCCGATGCCGGCGCCCACCAGCAGGCCGCCGAGCAGCAGCGAGCCGGTGCCGAGCTGGCGGCGGCTGATGATGGACAGGGCGATGCCGGACGCGGCCAGGCTGGGCAGCACCGACAGCATGGTGACGACATGGTCGTAGTCGACCGCCGTGCACAGGTTGAACGCCAGCATGCCGATGAAGTGCATGGCCCAGACGCCGCAGCCCAGCGCCAGGCTGCCGGTGCCCAGCATGATGGCGCGCAGGCCGCGGCTCTTGCTGGACTGGGCCTGGGCGACCACCTGCAATCCCATCCATGAGGAAAAGATGGCTATCAAGATGGAGAGCAGTACCAGCGACGGCGTGTAGCTGCCGTATTGGATCAGGGCGGGATCGGCGGGCGGCGCGAACAGCTGCCGGAGAGTATCGAGATTCATAAGGTTTCCGCTGATGCGAACTGGGCACAGCAGAAACCTTATCACATAAAATCCCCGGATTTATCAGGATTTGGCGAAGGCCAGGAAATCGGCGTTGAACTGTTCCTTGTGGGTGTCGGTCAGGCCGTGCGGGGCGCCGGGATAGGTGATCAGCTTGGCGTGCTTGACGATGGCGGCCGAGGCGCGGCCGGCGGCGTCGATCGGCACGATCTGGTCGTCCTCGCCGTGGATCACCAGCGTCGGCTTGTCGAACTTTTTCAGGTCGTCGCGGAAGTCGGTTTCGGAGAAGGCCTTGATCGAGTCATAGGTGTTCTTGTGGCCGGCCTGCATGCCCTGCGCGTACCAGGCGGCGATGATGCCCTGCGACGGCTTGGCGCCCGGACGGTTGTAGTTGTAGAACGGGCCCGAGGCCAGGTCCAGGTACAGCTGCGCGCGGTTGGCGACCGAGGCGGCGCGGATGCCGTCGAACACCGACATCGGCAGGCCGCCGGGGTTGGTGGCGGTCTTGAGCATCAGCGGCGGCACGGCCGAGATCAGGCCCAGCTTGGCGATGCGCTGGGTGCCGTGGCGGCCCACGTAGCGCGCCACTTCGCCGCCGCCGGTGGAGAAGCCGGCCAGGATGATGTTCTTCAAATCCAGCGCTTCGATCAGCTGCGCCAGGTCGTCGGCGTAGTGGTCCATGTCGTTGCCGTCCCATGGCTGGCTCGAACGGCCGTGGCCGCGGCGGTCATGGGTGATGACGCGGAAACCGTTGTTGGCCAGGTGGAAGGCGGCCGATTCCCAGCTGTCGGCGTTCAGCGGCCAGCCATGGCTCAGGATCACCGGCTGGCCGCCGCGCGGGCCCCAGTCCTTGTAGTAGATCTCGACGCCGTCGCGGGTGGTGATGGTGCTGCCGTGCTTGTGCACCTTGGCGCCGGCTGCGGCGGCATGGCTGTCGCCGGCGACGGTGGCCAGCGGCAGGGCGGCCACGGCGGCGGCTGCGCCGACCATGGCGGAACGACGGGATGGGTTGACTTGCTGGCTTGCGCTGCTGGACATGATGGCTTCCTTTGAGGGTGAGTGATGAAGCCATGGTAGGGCGCTTTTCCCGCGCCGGGAACGCCCATACGTGCAATCCCGGATTGCGACTTTGCACATACCGCGATCGGGTCGCCGCCAGCCCCGACTAAAAGGAGAGGCGGGGTTTTAAGACTTGCATGATTGCATTCTTTACAAAAATCCATATACTTGGCGAGCTGATCCGCATACCGACGGATCTCACCTATGGGATGTGTAGAGACGATGGCTTTCCTGACCAAGAAGAAGATCGCGCTGGCCGTCGGCCTGCTCGTTATCGGCGGCGCCAGCGCCGCCTGGTATTCCAAAAGCAAGGCCCCGGTGGTCGAGCCGCCGCGCTTCCGCGTGGCCGCCGCCGAGACCGGCAACATCACGCAGACGGTGACGGCCACCGGCACCATCAACCCGGTGGCGCTGATCAACATCGGCTCGCAGGTGTCGGGCACGGTGAGCGAACTGAAGGCGGATTTCAACGACCGTGTGCAGAAGGGCCAGGTGCTGCTCAAGCTCGATCCGACCATCTTCAACGCCCAGATCCGCCAGGTCGAGGCGCAGCTGGCGTCGGCGCGCGCCAGCCTGCGGCTGGCGCAGGCCACCCACCAGCGCAACCAGACGCTGGTGACGCAAAGCTTCATCTCGCCGCTGGCGCTGGACCAGTCCAAGCGCGAGGTCGACGTGGCCCAGGCCAATATCCAGCTGGCGCAGGCGCAGCTGCAGCGCGCCCAGGCCGACCTGGACAACAGCGTGATACGCTCGCCGATCGACGGCGTCATCATCAAGCGCACGGTGGACCTGGGCCAGACCGTGGCCGCCTCGTTCACCACGCCGACCTTGTTCCAGATCGCCCGCGACCTGACCAAGATGCAGATCGATACCAGCGTCTCCGAGGCCGACGTCGGCGCGCTGAAGGAAGGGCAGGAGGCCCGCTTCGTGGTCGATGCCTATCCGGACAAGGAATTCGATGCGCGCATGCGCCAGTTCCGCCTGGCCGCCAACGTGGTGCAGAACGTCGTCACCTACAACGTGGTGCTGGACGTGGACAACAAGGAAGAGCTGCTCAAGCCGGGCATGACGGCCCAGGTGCGCCTGCTGGTCGGCAACCGCCAGCAGGTGTTGCGCATCCCGACGGCGGCGCTGCGCTTCCGCCTCAGCGACGAGGAGATCGAGAAGCAGGCCAAGCAGGACAAGGCGGCCGCCGCCAAGGCCGGCGGCGCCAGCGCCCCGGCCGCCGCCGTGGCCGAGGCGCCGCGGGAGGACGACATCGCCTTCCGCAGCAAGAGCGAACTGGCGCGCTCGTTCAAGGTCTACACGCTGGACGACAAGAACAACCCGGTGGCCAGGGATATCAAGATCGGCCTGTCCAACTTCCGCTACACCGAGGTGGTGGGCGGCGGGCTGAAAAAGGGCGACAAGGTGATCACCCGCGCCATCAACGAAAAACCGGGTGATCTGTGACGACGGCGCCGCAGCTGCTGATCGATATCCGCCAAGTCACCAAGAGCTATTTCTCCGGCAATGTCGAAACCCAGGTGTTGTTCGGCATCGACCTGGCGGTGCCTCGCGGCGACTTCCTGGCGGTGATGGGACAGTCCGGCTCGGGCAAGTCGACGCTGATGAATATCTTCGGCTGCCTCGACCAGGCCACCGGCGGCAGCTACCACCTGAACGGCGTCGACACGTTGACGCTGTCGCGCGCCGAGTTGGCGGGCATCCGCAACCGCACCATCGGCTTCGTGTTCCAGAGCTTTAACCTGATCAAGCGCATGAGCGTGGCGGAAAACGTGGCGCTGCCGCTGATCTACGCCGGCGTGTCGCGCTCCAAGGCGCACGCCAAGGCGCTGGTGGAGCTGGAGCGGGTCGGCCTGAAGGACTATGCCAGGCGCACGCCCAACCAGCTGTCCGGCGGCCAGCAGCAGCGGGTGGCGATCGCGCGCGCGCTGGTCGGCGATCCGCCGCTGATCCTGGCCGACGAGCCGACCGGCAACCTCGATACGCAGACCAGCATCGAGATCATGCGCTCCTTCCAGCAGCTCAACGAGGAACGCGGCATCACGATCTTGCTGGTGACGCACGAGCCGGATATCGCGGCCTACAGCAAGCGGCTGATGCGCCTCAAGGACGGCCACGTGCTGTACGACGGCCCGGCCGCGGAGGGCTTGCGGCTGATGTCGCAGGGCCATGAAGCGCCAACCGTATAAACTATATAAAACAATCATGAATCCTTTACAGATAGTGGTAGAGGCGTTTCGCTCGATGATGGCGAACCGCCTGCGCACGCTGCTGACCATGCTGGGCATCATCATCGGCATCACTTCGGTGGTGCTGCTGCTGGCGGTCGGCGACAGCATGAAGCGCTTCATCGCCAAGGAGCTGGAGCAACTGGGCACGAATATGCTGTTCGTCTCGCCCGGCGGCGACCGTGCGCAGCAGCAGCGCATGCGCACCGGCGCGGCGCCGGCGCTGACCATGGGCGATGCGGCGGCGCTCAACGCGCTGCCGTCGCTGGCCGGCGCGGCGGGCGTGCTGCAGGGCGGCTTCAACCTGGCGGTCGGCAACGAGAACGCGTCGAAGACGGTGCACGGCGTGACGCCGGCCATGTTCAAGATCCGCGGCTGGAAGATCGACAAGGGCAGCGCCTTCAGCGACGCCGACGTGCGCGCCGCCGCGCGCATGGTGGTGATCGGCAAGAAGATCGCCGACCAGTTCTTCTACAAGGTCGACCCGCTGGGCAAGTACATCCGCATCGAGAACGTGTCGTTCCAGGTGGTGGGCGTGCTGTACGGCGAGGGCAAGCAGGTGGACGGCGGCGACCTGGCCGACTACGTGCTGGTGCCGATCACGGCGTCGGCGGCCAACCTGGTGCGGCTGACCTTCCCCGGCAATGTGCATTATGTGGTGGCGCAGGGCAAGTCCGGCGGCAATCTGCAGGACGCCATCCAGGACATCAACGAAACGCTGCGCGACCGCCATCACATCAAGCTTGAGCAGCCGGACGATTTCCGCATCGACAACCTGGCCTCGTTCGCCGAGACCGCGCAGAAGATCAGCGCCGGCCTGGCCGCGCTGCTGGGCCTGATCGGCGCGATCTCGCTGATCGTCGGCGGCATCGGCATCATGAACATCATGCTGGTGTCGGTGACGGAGCGCACCCGCGAGATCGGCATCCGCATGGCGATCGGCGCCAAGCCGCGCGACGTGCTGCTGCAGTTCCTGACGGAGGCGGTGGTGATCTGCCTGGTGGGCGGCGTGTTCGGCATCATGCTGGCCACCGGGGCGGCGGCGGCCATCACCTCGACCGGCAAGTTCGACGTGTTCATCACCGTGCAGGCGGTGGTGGTGGCGTGCGGCTTCTCCAGCCTGGTGGGGGTGTTCTTCGGCTTCTATCCGGCGCGGCGCGCCTCGCGCCTGCTGCCGGTCGACTGCCTGCGCTACGAGTAGATCAGTAGTCGAACTTGCCGCTGCGGGCGGAATTCTTGAAGAAGGACGGCGCGGTTTCGCGCTCCTTCAGTTCCTGTTCGCGGCGCAGTTTGGCCTCCAGTTTCTTCTGGGCGATGCGCTCGTTGTGCTCGTCGATGCGCTGCTGCATGGCGCGGCCCTGTTTGCTGTTCCGTAGCAGGCTGAATTTCTGCAACATGGCGGCGGCCCAGATCAGGAACACCACGAGCAGCGCCAGCAGGTAGCCGGCCTGCCAGATGCCGTAGTTCTGGCTGATGATGGGGAACAGCGGACTGGCGTCCTCCAGCCAACCCTGGCCCAGCAGGCCGCAGATGGCCGCCAGCACGCCCAGCGACAGCGTCTTGACGATCAGCCAGCGGCTGGCCTTGACGCGCTGCTCCCAGAATTGCCGCGGGGCTTCGAGTTGGTCGGTGGGTATGGTCATAACGATAAGCTTGTTCGTGGCGGGCAGGGCGGCAGGTATTATGTCATATTTTCCGACGGGAAACTAAACCCGTATTGAGCCGGCGCAAACAACCACGGCCCGGTCCCCTGTGCGGGGCCGGGCCGTGGTTGCGTGTGGATGCTTAGTTTTTCTTGGCGATCTCGTTGCCGACGTAGGCGCCGCCGACCACACCGGCGATGGTGGCTGCGGTCTTGCCTTTGCCGCCGCCGACCTGGTTGCCGATCAAGCCGCCGACCACCGCGCCTATGCCCATGCCGAGCGGGCTGTTCTGGGCGACCGGCGCCGGCGCTTGTGGGGCGGGCGCGGCCTGGGCGCTGTAGTCGGCGTGGCCGGCATTGCGGGCCGGGGCGTCGCGGTGGTGCACCACGGTGCGGTGTTCAACCACGGCCGGGCGGGTTTGCTGCTGCGCCTGGGCGGCCAGCGGCTGGCCATTCATGGGCTGGCCGTTGATCGACTGGGCCGAGGCCGGCGCGACGCTGGCGGCGACCGGCGTGTTGTCCGGGGTGGCATGGGAGTTCGGCAGCAGGCCGGCGATCGACGCGGCGCCGACCAGGCTGACCAGGGTCAGGGACACGGCGGCTACGGCCATCAGTGGGTGGATGCGGGTGGTTTGAGCGATCGTCATTGTTGTTCTCCAATATTGCGCCACGGTGGCGCTTGCCCATATAACGGGCTGGAGAACAAAGCGGGTGACGCAGAAAGTGTTTCCAGCGTAAGCAGATGTTACGGTGCGCCGCGGGCGGCGTTGCGGCGCTCCAGCCATTCGCGGCCGCCGTGGTCCAGCGCCCTGGCGATGACGGCGGGCGGCAGGCTGTAGACCGTGGCCCAGCTGGCGCGGCCGTCGCCGGTGTTGGACGGGAAGCTGCTGGTCTCGACCGGCCAGTGGTATTTGCGCTTGAGCGCCTTGACGATGGCGGCCAGCGAGGTGCGGCCTTGCAGCGGCGGCGCGCCGGTCTGGTCGGCATCGGAAATGAGGACGGCGAGGACGGCGCCGCGTGCGGTCAGCGGTCCGGGGAAGATGGGGAGTTTGGCGGCAGGCATCGCGCCATTTTACCGGACGGCGCCGCGCGCACAGGCGCGGCGCCGTCCGGGGTTTGCGAAGGATGTTGCTTAAGCGGCTTGCGCAGCCTTGGCCTTGCGTTTGCGCGCCAGGCCAACCAGGCCCAGGCCGGCGCCCAGCATCAGGTAGGTGCTAGGTTCCGGCACGGCCGTTACCGACAGGCTGTCGATGCCGATGTAGTTGGAATTGTCGCCGCTCGGGCCGCCGTCGTCGACCGAGTAGTGCAGGGCGAAGGCGCCGTTGGTGGCGCCGGACAGGCCGCTCAGCGTGACGCTGTACTTGGTCCATTCCTCAGGGTAGCCGCCCACGTCCTGGCCGCCGTTCACCGACAGCAGCAGGCTGCTGAACGAACCGACGCTGTCGGCGCTGTTGCCGACATTGGTGCCGCCGACGTTGCTGAAGCGTACTTCCAGACGGTCAGGCCAGGACGAACCGTCAGCGGTGCGGGTGTAGAACGACAGGGTGTCGCCGTTGTGGTAGGTGGAGGTAGGCAGGATCAGCCAATTGCTGATGGTGGCCACGCCGGCGCCGTTGTTGAAGTTGGCGCCGAGGTAGGAATTGGCTGCACCCTGGTACGAACCGAATACGGTTGGATTCCCCTGGAACCAGTCGGTCGAGCCCAGTGGATCGCTGTTGTTGACCACCGTCCAGCCGGCAGGCACGCCGCCGTCGAAATTCTCGGTGAGCGCGTTGGCCGAAGCGGCGCCTGCACTCAGTACGGATGCCAGCAACAGCGAGGAAATCACAGCAGATTTAAACGAAACAGCCATTTCTACACCTCCATCAAGCAATCTAATGAAATCCGGCGAAGCCCCCGCCACGCCGGGCCATGCAATCTTTTTACAGATGAGCTTGCATGATCAAACCATAACATATGCACAATAAAAATATGAAAATTTAAACAAGTTTGCATATGATTTATATGATTTAGGACAAAAACAACAACGCCGGCGTGACGAGGTGGCGGTTCTTGCTTTCGGATTGCGTATTCAACAAAATGAATCTTTCGAAATGTATTAATGATATGATTTATTTTCTGGTAACTTTTCGGTTGCCGAACCTCGATAGGGAGCGAACATGTTGAAGAAAATCATCATCAGCGGCCTTCTGGCCGCAAGCACCACACTGGCGCATGCGGACACGCCGGCACCGACCCGCTGGGCGTTTTCGTGGACCGGTTTTTACTCGACGCTGGAGTATGGTTTTTTCCCGGATTACAAGTACAGCGGCACCTTTGGCGGTGTGGATGCCGATCACGATGGCGTCATCGCACTCAACGAATTGACCGAATTGAAGATCGACGGTGTCGACTACGCCACTTGCAATGGCCATTGCGGCGTGACGTCCTTCTCGTACAAGGTGGGCGGTGCACTGAGCTTCCTCGCTGGAGAGTCGCACTCCTATGGAGAATACCCGGAGCCGGGCTGGAGCGACACTTCGCTCGAGTACGAAGCCGGAGTGGCGATCCGCTATACCGTCTCGTACCAGATGCACTATGAGAGTTGGACGTATTTCTTCACGCCAGCAACGGTGGAGACGATAACGCAGCTGACGCCGGTGCCTGAGCCGGAGAGTTACGCCATGCTGGGCGCCGGGCTGCTGTTGCTGGCCGGCGTGGCGCGGTCGAGGAAAAAAGCGGGCCGCTAGACGCCGGACGACGGTGGTGACGGAGGGCGGGCGTTCCTGGATATTGCAAAGATCATAAAGTTAATATTTTAAATTTCATTAATGATATGATTTACGCCTTGGCAACCTTCCTGGTTGCCAGCCCTCGATAGGAGCGTATATGCTGAAGAAAATGATCGTTAGCGGCCTTCTGGCCGCATCCGCCACGCTGGCACATGCGGAGACCGCCGCGCCGTCCCGCTGGGAATTTTCGTGGACCGGTTTTCAATTGTCATCGGTGTTCCAGTTCCAGCCGGATGTCACCCACGGTGGGACCTTTGGCGGTGTGGACGCCAATCACAATGGCGCCATCGAACTGGGCGAATTGACCGAGCTGAAAATTGACGGGTTCGACTACGCCACCTGCGGTGGTGAATGCGGCGTGAAGTCCTTTTCCTACTCGCAGGGAGGCGGACTGAATTTCGTTGCAGGAAAAACGGAACGCTGGGGGACGCCACCGGGGCCGGATTGGGCCATCTATACTGTGGAATACAACACCGACTTCGGCATCGAATATGAGAGCGCGCAACAGATGCATCATGACTGGGAGGGCGCTTACTTCACGTCGGAAACAGTCAAGACGATTACCCAGCTGACGCCGGTGCCTGAGCCGGAAAGCTACGCCATGCTGGGCGCCGGGCTGCTGTTGCTGGCCGGCGTGGCGCGGTCGAGGAAAAAAGCGGGCCGCTAAGCGCCGCCTGCCGCCCGGCGCCGGACGCCGGGCAACAAAAAACCCGCCCAGCCTGGCGGCTTGCGGGTTTCAATGTGTTGGTGCCGGGAGCCGGAATCGAACCGGCACGCCTTGCGGCGCGGGATTTTGAGTCCCGTGCGTCTACCTATTCCGCCATCCCGGCAACGCGACCCGCATTATCACTGATTTACCCCCATGCCGCAAGCCATGGTGTGGAAATTTTATATTTTTACAAGTATTTATCCGCCGCCGAAGCGGGTATCATCACGCCTACCTTCCGCTTCCGCCGGCCCGCGCCGGCAGCTGCCGCATGAAAAATAACAAGATACGCGAAATAATCCTGGGCAAGGCGCTCGACCCGATGAAGAGCGAAACCCGCCACTCGATGGCGCTGGTGGCCTTCCTGGCCTGGGTCGGCCTCGGCGCCGACGGCCTGTCCTCTTCCGCCTACGGCCCCGAGGAAACCTTCCGCGCGCTGGGCAGCCATACCCACCTCGGCCTCTACATGGCGATCGCCACCGCCGTCACGGTGTTCATCATCGCGCTGGCCTACAACCAGGTGATCGAACTATTCCCCACCGGCGGCGGCGGCTACCGCGTGGCGACCAAGCTGGTCGGCCCCTACATGGGCCTGATCTCCGGCTGCGCGCTGATCCTCGACTATGTGCTGACCATCGCCATCTCCATCGCCTCCGGCGTCGACGCGCTGGCCTCCTTCCTGCCGCTGGGCTTCCAGCCCTACAAGCTGTGGGCCGAGGTGTTCTTCATCGGCCTGCTGATCGTGATGAACCTGCGCGGCCTGAAGGAAGCGATCCAGATCCTGCTGCCGATCTTCCTCGGCTTCGTCGCCACCCATTTGGTATTAATCGTTTACGGCATTTTCGCCCACGCCTCGCATCTGCCGGAACTGGTCCCGACCACGATGGCCGACACCGGCAAGCTGGCCAGCGAGATCGGCTGGACCGGCGTGGCCGGCATGCTGCTGCTGGCCTATTCGCAGGGCGGCGGCACCTACACCGGGCTGGAGGCGGTGTCCAACAACGTCAACCTGCTGGCCGAGCCGCGCGTGCGCACCGGCAAGGTGACGATGTTGTACATGGCGCTGTCGCTGGCGTTCACGGCCGGCGGCATCATCCTGCTGTACCTGCTGTGGGACGCCCATCCGGTGCCGGGCGAGACGCTCAACGCCTCCACCTTCAAGACCATCATCGCCAGCATGGGCCTGGGCGGCGAGACGCTCAACCAGCTGCTGCTGGTGATCGTGCTGGCGTTCGAGGCCGGGCTGCTGTTCGTGGCGGCCAACACCGGCTTCCTGGGCGGGCCGTCGGTGCTGTCGAACATGGCGTCCGATTCCTGGGTGCCGCACAAGTTCCGCTACCTGTCGACCCGGCTGGTGACGCAGAACGGCATCCTGGTGATGGGCATCGCCGCGCTGGCCATCCTGTGGTGGACCGGCGGCAGCGTGACGCTGCTGGTGGTGCTGTATTCGATCTCGGTGTTCCTGACCTTCGCCATTTCGCTGTTCGGCCTGGTGCTGTACTGGTCGCGCAACCGCCGGCCCGGCACCTACTGGAAGCGCCGCCTGCTGCTGTCGGCCACCGGCTTCGTGATCTGCGCCGGCATCCTGGCCATCCTGCTGGTCGAGCGCTTCACCGAGGGCGGCTGGGCGACGGCGCTGATCATCGCCGCCATCGCCGGCCTGTGCGTGCTGATACGCAAGCACTACCGCGCCACCAAGCAAGCCATCCATTCGGTCGACGAGGTGTTCGCCAGCCAGCCCTTCGGCCCGAACACGCAGCCGGTCGAACCCAATCCGGAAGACCAGACCGCCGTGTTCATCGTCGGCACCTCGCGCGGCGGCGGCCTGCACGCGCTGCTGTGGGTGCAGCGCATGTTCCCCCACCATTTCAAGAATTTCTTGTTCGTCAATGCGCGCACGGTCGATTCGCACGCCTACGGCGGCGAGGGCGCGCTGGAGCAGATGCGCGCAGAGGCGGCGGAGACGCTGGAGTTCTTTGTCGACTTCTGCCACAGCCACGGCATGGCGGCCTCGTCCTATCTGGGCTTCGGCACCGACGCGGTGGAGGAAGTGACCCGCATGTGCGAGGAGATCAGCCAGGAGTTCCCGCACGCGATCTTCTTCACCAGCAAGCTGATCTTCTCGTCCGACAACTGGTTCACGCGGCTGCTGCACAACCAGGCGGCGCTGGCGGCCCAGCGCCGCCTGCACCTGGAAGGCTTGCAGATGGTGATCTTGCCGATGAAGGTCTAGATGACGAAGCCGATGCCGTTCTTTTCCAGCACGCGTTTCATGTGGGCCTTTTTATCCGCGCCCACGGCCTGGCGCAGCGTGTAGTCTTCGCCGAAGGTTTTGTCCTCCGTCATGCGGGCTTCTTCCTTGGCCAGGTATTCCTCGATGCCGCAGATGCGTCTGGCCGGATTGCCGGCGTAGACCGAGTCCGAATCGACGTCGCGCGTGACGACCGAGCCGGCGCCGATGATGACGTTGTCGCCGATAGTCACGCCCGGCATGACGATGCTGCCGGCGCCGATGAAGACCTTGTTGCCGATCGTGACGTTCTTGATCTTGGTGTAGTTCAGGTGCATCTTGGTGCTGGCGTCGTGGGCCAGCAGGTGCACGCGCGGCGCCAGGGTGACGTTGTCGCCGATTTCGATCAGCCAGTAGTGCGAGTCGTCGATGATGCAGCCCTCCAGCATGTGGAAGTTGCTGCCCACCTTCATGCCGTTTTTGCGGTAGTGGTCGATCAGGTCGGGTTTGTCCCTGGGCCAGCCTATGGTCGCTTTCAGGCTTTTTTTAATGGCGCGCTTCAGAAGTTGTTTCATTTTCATCCTTTGGGGCATAGGTAGACGAGTCCTATGTTGCACCGCAATATTACACCGTTACGCCAAATCGCGGCGCACCAGAGGATGAAATATTAAAAAAATACTATGAACGCGGCGCCAGCTGCTGCTGCGCCAGCAGCGCGAAGATGGCGTCCTTAGACAGCACGTACTGGTCCATCAGTACCTCCTTCAGCTCGCCGATCTGCACACGGTAGTCGGCGATCGCCTGCAGCGTGTAGCTGTAGAGTTCGTCGGCCTTGGCCTCGACCTGGTCGAGGTCGCGCTCCTGGTGCTTGAACTGGCTGTAGTCCAGCTTGGAACGCGAATACATCGACAGCTGGTTGACCATCATGTCCAGCATCGAGGTGGCTTTCTGGATATCGTTCTGGCTGCCGACCGAGATGCCGCGCGCGCCGTAGAACAGTTCCTCCGCCGCGACGCCGCCGTACAGCTGGATCACGTCCTGCTCCAGCTCTTCCAGCGTGCGCAGCGCGACGTCGTCCGCGGCCGACAGCACATAGCCGAGCGCGCCCAGCTTGGATACCGACTCGGTGCTGATCTTGAGCAGCGGCGAGCGCTCCTTGACCTGCTCCAGCGTCATGCCCTGGCGCAGCCACGGGTCGATCTGCATGAAGAAGTGGCCCAGCTCGTGCAGCGCCACGCGCTCGCGCTGGCGCGTCTTCTCGGCCGTGGTGGCGCGGTCGGTCAGGCCGATGGTGGCGCGCTCGAAGGCGCGGAACATCAGCGCGGTGTCGATCACCGCGTGCTCCTGGATGGCGATCATGCTGGCGCGCTCGACCACCGTCTGCAGCAGCGCCGGGCTGAGGTTGGCCGTGATCTCGGCCACCTGGTCGAGGTTGAGCTGGTCCCAGTTCACGCAGCCGTCGGCCTTGCGCGCCAGGAAGGCGCGCAGCAGCTCGCGCCGCTCGGTCTTGTTCGGCAGGCGGAAGTTGATCTTGACCGAGAAGCGGCGCAGCATCGCCTCGTCCATCTGCGACGAGGCGTCGTCGAAGTTGGAGGCCACCACCCAGATCACGCCCGCGCCCTGGTCGCTGCGCACGCCGTCGAGCAGGCCCAGCAGGGTGTTGGCGGTGTCGTCTTCCCATTTCTTTTCGCCGCGGCCGCGCGGCATGAACAGGCTTTGGGCTTCGTCGAGGAAAATGATACAGCTGCCGCGCGCGCAAGCCTTGCGGTGTAACGCGTGCAGCGCCTTGGAGCCGCCGCCGATGTAGCCGGACTCCAGCGCCGAGGCCGAGGCCTGGATCAGCGGCACGTCGAGGCGCTTGGCCAGGTAGCCGGCCAGCTTGGTCTTGCCGGTGCCCGCCGGCCCGGTCAGCATGACGTTGAAGGGCTTGTCGATATCGTGTTCGCGGTAGACCGCGCGGTTGCGTATCATGTCCTCCAGGTGCAGCACTTCCTGCTTGATGTCCTCCATGCCGATCAGGTCGTCCATGCTGCCGCTCAGCTGGTCCGGCGTCAGCACCGTGGCCGACACGCCCGTCCCGGGCAGGCCGTGGCGCAGCACGAACAGCGCCAGGCCGACCAGCAGCAGGTCGACCGCGTGGCGCCGCAGGAAGGCGCCGACGCGCGCCAGCTTGCTGTCTTCCTCGTCCTGCAGCACCGCGCGGTGCGAGGCCAGGTAATCGTCGCGCGCGATGGCGTAGGGGATGTTATGGCGCAGCAGGATCTCGCGCTCCAGGCTCTGGTGCGTGCTGGCCGGCACCTTGACCACGTACAGCAGCGGATCGTCGCGCAGCTTGAACACATAGCGCGGCGCTTCCGACAGCGGCGCCGCCACCATCAGGTATTCCAGCCGCTCGCGCTCGCCCGCCAGCGCGGTGATCTGCGAGATGTCCTGCGAGCGCAGCATCGGGTGCTGGTCCTGCGGCACGTCGGCGCGCCAGCCGAGCAGCACCACGATGGCCGCGGCCAGCAGCACCAGTCCGGCGCGCACGTAATTGTTACGCAGGGCGGTGTGAAGTTTGTACAGATTAAACATGACGCTATCCAGGCCAGAGGGCTGTGCGGCTGATGGCGGGCTGGTGCGCAGGGGCGGGGCGCAGCAGCCGAGGCCGCTATGGCCGGCGCGCGAGGTGGGGCGCTGCCGGGGTGTTGCCTTCAATATTGCGAAACAAACATGCCGTGTGGCAACTCGGCATACCGGCACTATAGCGGGACTGCGGCGCTTTGTCTCGGTTGTGCTGAAAAAAAAGGCAGGTGCCGCAACAACGGCGGCGCGGCTGCCGTTCATCGCGATTTTCGACGTTTTGCGCACGCGGATTGACAGCTCGTCGCATACGCCGGATCTTGCGCGCGCGCTTTGTTAATCTGTACATGTCTACCGCTGATTCGATCAAGCAGCGGTGGCTCCCCGGCAGTATTTACAACGCACTCATCTAACGGAGCACACCATGAAAACCACTCTCTTCGGCGTCGTCGCCGCTCTCGCTTTCGCCACCCTCCCAGCGGCCCACGCCGACGATACCAGCGTCCAGATCAAAGGCGGCCACGCCCGCATCCACATCATGCAGGAAGACTTTGCCGACTACAAAAATGCGTATCAGTTGACCAACGGCCAGGTGCTGAAATTCAGCCAGCGCCAGGCCCACTTCTACGCGCAGGTCGACAAGGGCGAGCGCGTCGAGATCTTCCCTACCGCCCGCGACCAGTTCGTCAGCGATGCCGGCACCCGCTTCGACTTCAGCGATGAAGCCCAGACCGTCGGCGTCGCCAACTTCGGCCGCCTGCCGCTGGCCAAGGCCACCGGCGACGCCATCGTCATGGCCAAGCGTTGATGCCGGGTGCGACGCCGGCAGGGCCTAGTGTTCGTACTTGCGTTCGAGGCGCGCCAGACTACCGTCGCGCCGCATCTCCGCCAGTGCCGCGTTGAGCTTGTCCACCAGCTCATCCGGCACTGAGGGGTTGCACGCGAGGTAGACCTTGATGCGGTTGAACACCAGCAGCGGCACCACCTTGTCCGCCCACTCCTGCCGGCTCGGTCCGGGGCTGCCGGTGCGCATGCCCACCGCCCACAAATCTATGCGCTTGAGCAGCACCTTCTGCGGGTTGGCCAGGTCGTTGCTGACCGGCTCGACATTGAAACCGCGGCTGCGCAGATACTCGTCGCGCGCATCGCCGATGTAGGTGCCGATGCGCAGCTTGCGCGCATCCTCCAGCGTCTTCAACGGGAACTCGTGGTCGGCGCGGCCCCACAACACCCATTCGGCCTCGTCGGTCGGTCCTATCCATTTGAACAGTTTTTCACGCTCGGGCGTGCGCGAGGTCGAGTACACGCAGGTGTGCGGCTGGCTCTGCGCCATCAGGTAGGCGCGCTTCCACGGGAACAGCTCGATCTTGTAGGGGGTGGCGGTGCGCGCCATCAGCTCGCGCACCTTGTCGGTTTCGCGGCCGGTCACGCCGTCCGGCCCCTGCATGCTGGCGGGCGGCGCGTGTTCGGTGACGATGTTCAGCGGCGTGGCGGCGCCGGCATCCGCGCCGGCGGCAGCGAGTAACAATGGCAGGAAAATAAGTCGCATGGGCTGGCCGCTTTCTCGTCAAAAGCATAGCAGCAATGCGAAGCGGGCGGCAACACTGTCGCCCGCCGGCCTTGCGTGCGGCGGCCTAGTCGGCGCGGCGGTACAGGCGGAAGCGCTCGTCGCGGTCGGCCGGGCGGCGGCCTTCCCACAGCAGGCGCCATTGCTGGTCGCGGTAGCGCGCCGGAATCTCGCGCTCGTCGCGCAGTTTGATGCTGTCCTGCAGCAGCAGCATGTCGCAGGCATCGCCTTCGACGCCGGCGAACGGCAGCTGGGCGTAGTAGGCGAACGAGGCGCGCTGCGCCGGGCCGACGTTGGACTCGATGCAGCGCGCGTTCGGCGGCAGCTTGTCGGCGATCTGGCGCGCCACGCTGGCGTAGCTCTTGCTGTAATTGACGTCGGGCAGGAACAGGGTCATCAGCAGGATCCAGATCAGGATCAGCCCGCCGGACGACAGCACCACCGCGCGCCACAGCACGGCGGGCTGGCGCGAGATGCGCCAGTGCACCAGCGCGAACCAGCCGGCGGTGGCGGCCAGCGCCACCAGCAGCGCGATCCAGCCCAGCTCCGGATGGAAGCCCGGCACCAGCTTGAGCGCGTTCTTGGCGGCCTTGGCCGGCCAGCCGGTCAGCTTGGCGATCCAGAACACCCAGATCACGGCCGCGCACAAGGTCAGCGCCATCACCGAGAACCAGTCGATGGCGTTGATGGCGCCGCGCTTCATGGTCAGCAGGCCGAAGGCGGCCATGATGGCCAGCGGCGGCAGCAGCACCAGCAGCTGGCCTTGCTCGGGCTGGCTGTTGAACAGCGTCAGCAGCGCGCCCATGGTGACGAAGGCCAGCGGCACCACGATGTGCAGCGCGCGGCGCTGGCGGCGCCAGGCCCACACGGCCCAGCCGGCGAACGGCCACGCCGGCCAGAAGAACCAGACGCCGACGCGGAAGAAGAATTTGAGCGACACCGCGCTCGGCAGGCCGAACAGCTCCAGGTTCCAGGCCAGCCAGGCGTTCAGCGGCAGCTGGTGATACGGTTGCAGCCATTGCGCCGGCAGCAGCCACAGCGCGGCCACGGCGCCGCCGACGGCGATGGTGGCGCCCAGGTCGCGCATCGCGCGGATAGCGGGCTGGTCGAGGAAGCGGGTGCAGGCGAACAGGGCCAGCATGAGCAGCACCGGCGTGACCCAGCCGCGCGTCAAGATCAGCAGGCCGACCGCCAGGCCGCTGAGGGCGGCGTTGCGCAGCGACGGGCCTTCCACATAGCGCACGGTGCGGTACAGCAGCAGCGCCACCAGCGACACCTGCAGCGCCTCCGAGGTGGTCTCGTGGCTGTGCAGCAGCAAGCCCAGGCAGCCGAGGTAGAGCAGCACGGCGGCGTCGGCCAGCGTGCGGCCGAAGTCGTCCGGTTCGGGCTGGCCGCCGAAGGCCAGGCGCAGCGGCTGCGCATCCTGGCGGCGCCCCAGGTTGAAGGTGGCGTACCACAGCGACAGCACGCCCAGCAGGAACACGCCGACGGTGCCGACGCGGGCCGCCGGCACGTCGCCGATCAGCCAGCCGAACAGCTTGATGCCGAGCGCGCCCAGCCAGAACGCCAGCGGGCCTTCGTCCGGCATCGACAGGCCGGCGATGTTCGGCCACAGCCAGTCCTGCCAAGTGCCGTGCGCCATGGTCCACATGATGCCGAAGCTGGCGGCGTCGTCGTTCTTCCACGGGTCGCGGCCGATCAGGCCAGGCAGGATGTACAGCAGGCCCAGGGCAAACAAGGCCCAGCGCGGCAGTGCCAGGGTAGCGGCGGCGGGAAGACGGACTGGCTTCATCGATCGGTATGCAAGTGAGAGGTGAACGGGAGTATGAAGGAAAACCGGCTGGCGGCGGCGGCGACAAACAAAAAAAGCAGCCAGAGGCTGCTTTTTTCATGATCGCGGCGAAAATCAGCCTTGTGCGATTTGGGTCTTCGAACCCACGGCGCCGAACTTCTGGCGGAATTTCTCAACGCGGCCAGCGGTGTCGACGATTTTGTGCTTGCCGGTGTAGAACGGGTGCGATTCAGCCGACACCTCGATCTTGATCAGCGGGTATTCTTTACCGTTGTGCTCGATCTTTTCGCGGGTCTGGATGGTCGAACGGGTAACGAATTTGAAGTCGCACGACAGGTCGTGGAACACCACTTCGCGGTAGTCTGGATGGATTTCTGGTTTCATTTGAAGCCTCGGTTAGTTAGGTAGCCAAACAGCACTTCGTCGGTCGGTACTGCTTCGTGACCCGATTGCCGCTCACTTGCCAGAATTAAAAATAATGCGATCGGCGATTATACCGGTGTAAACGCAAACAGGCAACCGAGGTTGCCTGTTTGTCATGATGCACTTCGCTTTTACTACCCCGGCATCGCGCGGCGGTTAAAACCGCTCGCGGCGAGGCGCCCCGACGAAGACAGTGCGAATAGCACGGCTAGGAGGGGCAACGAAGCTGTGGGCGGTTTTAACCGCCGCGCCGCATCATGTCGAAGAACTCACCGTTGTTCTTGGTGGCCTTCATCTTGTCGAGGATGAACTCCATCGCTTCGATCTCGTCCATCGAGTACAGCAACTTGCGCAGGATCCAGATCTTCTGCAGCTGGTCCGGCTTGATCAGCAGCTCTTCGCGGCGGGTGCCCGATTTGTTCAGGTTGATCGCCGGGTAGACGCGCTTCTCGGCCAGGCGGCGCTCCAGGTGCACCTCCATATTGCCGGTACCCTTGAATTCCTCGTAGATCACGTCGTCCATGCGCGAACCGGTTTCGATCAGCGCGGTGGCGATGATGGTCAGCGAGCCGCCTTCCTCGATGTTGCGCGCGGCGCCGAAGAAGCGCTTAGGACGTTGCAGCGCGTTGGCGTCCACACCGCCGGTCAGCACCTTGCCGGAGGCAGGGATCACGGTGTTGTAGGCGCGCGCCAGGCGGGTGATCGAGTCCAGCAGGATGACCACGTCTTTTTTCATCTCGACCAGGCGCTTGGCTTTTTCCAGCACCATCTCGGCGACCTGCACGTGGCGGGTGGCCGGTTCGTCGAAGGTCGAGGCGACCACTTCGCCGCGCACGGAGCGCTGCATCTCGGTCACTTCCTCCGGGCGTTCGTCGATCAGCAGCACGATCAGCGTCACGTCCGGGTGATTCGAGGTGATCGCGTGGGCGATATGCTGCAGCACCACCGATTTGCCGGACTTCGGCGACGCCACCAGCAGGCCGCGCTGGCCCTTGCCGATCGGCGCGATCAGGTCGATGATGCGGCCGGTGATGTTCTCGGTGCCGTTGATGTCACGTTCCAGGCGCAGCGGCTCGTTCGGGTGCAGCGGCGTCAGGTTCTCAAACAATATGCGGTGCTTCGACGCTTCCGGCGATTCGCCGTTGACCTTGTCCACCTTGACCAGCGCGAAATAGCGCTCGCCATCCTTGGGGGTGCGCACTTCGCCCTCGATCGAATCGCCGGTGTGCAGGTTGAAGCGGCGGATCTGCGATGGGGAAATGTAGATGTCGTCGGTGGACGCCATGTAGCTGGCGTCCGGCGAGCGCAGGAAGCCGAATCCGTCCGGCAGCACTTCCAGGGCGCCGTCGCCGAAGATCTGTTCGCCGGTCTTGGCGCGCTTTTTCAGGATCGCAAACATCAACTCCTGTTTGCGCAGACGCGCCGCGTTGTCGATATCAAGACCGATGGCCATCTCCAGCAATGCCGAGACGTGTAGGGCCTTTAATTCAGATAGATGCATATGTGTTGAGTGTCCCGTGACGGGAAAGTAAAGGTAGGGGAGGGGACTGCGTGGTTGTCTCTGTTATTAAACGGCGCCGCGGGCGCGGCACCGTTTTGGTCCAGCGTAATACTATCTTACTTAGATATTGCTGTCGATGAAAGAGGTCAGCTGGCCTTTCGCCATGGCGCCAACCTTTTGCGCCGCTGCGACACCGTTCTTGAACAGGATCAGGGTCGGGATGCCGCGGATGCCGAACTTGGCAGGCACTGCCTGGTTGGCGTCGACGTCCATCTTGGCGATCAGGATCTTGCCGTCGTATTCCTTGGCGACTTCTTCCAGGATCGGGGCGATGCTCTTGCAAGGACCGCACCACTCGGCCCAGAAATCGACCAGCACCGGGCGGTCGGATTTCAGGACGTCGGCG
The DNA here is from genome assembly GCF_001758795.1 of Duganella sp. HH101. Lineage (NCBI taxonomy): Bacteria > Pseudomonadati > Pseudomonadota > Betaproteobacteria > Burkholderiales > Oxalobacteraceae > Duganella > Duganella sp. HH101. The sequence continues at coordinate 39,904 of NZ_LRON01000028.1, forward strand.
TCAAAAGAAGTATCGGTGATGTGTTTGATGTTTTCGCTCATATATTCCTCAATCGAGGTCTGTGGGATCAATAACGCCTGGGGATTATGCCATGTTGTCTGCAATCGCCATCAACGTTGCCGGTAACAGGCAGCAGATGGTGGCCAATTGCGCGAATTCAATGTCTTGGAAGGGATGGCAACAAGGTCGGCAGGCGGGGATGGCGTAAATAATAACCCATTTTTTAGAAATGTGCGGCAGATTGTAGAAACCATCTAAACTATTTGCCATTGTTGTCAAGAACCGGCCCGGCCTGCGGCCGGCAGCGCGCCGCCGCGCGGGCCAGCAGCGCCGCCAGCGTGCCGATCTCCAGCGGCTTGGCGCAGGCGTCGAGGATGGCCAGGCCCTGCGCCTCGGCCAGGCGGGCGGCGGTCTTGAGCACCGCTCTGTCCACGCCCGACAGCAGCACCACGCAGCCGCCGTACTGCTGCGCGGCGGCCAGCCGCAGGAAGTCGATGCCGTCCATGACCGGCATGCTGAGGTCGCAGATCAGCAGCTCCGGCGGACGCAGGCGCAGCGCCACCAGCGCGCGGCGGCCGTCGGTTTCGCTCAGCACCTCGTGCTCGCCCAGGCTGGCGATCATGTCGGCCAGCAGTTCCAGCATGAATCCGTCGTCGTCCAGCAGCAATATCCGCATGGTGTGTTGCCTGCCTCAGTTGTCGTCGGCGAAAGTGGTGTTGGTCATGATTTGTTCGGTGATCAGTTCCAGCAGCGGCCACAGCCGCGCCAGCAGGGCTTGCGCGCGCGCCGCCGTCTGCGCGTGCGGGCCGTCGGCCGGCAACTGTTCGATCTCCAGCATCAGCTCGCCCATGCCGAGGGCGCCGACGGTGCGCGCCGGCGATTTCAGCCGGTGGCCCAGCTCGCGCACCTGGACCAGATCGCCCCGCTGCAGCGCGCGCTCCATCTTGGTCAGGCCCTCCTGGGTGTTCTGCAGGAACTTGAAGGCGAACTTGCGCACCTTGTGCGGATGATAGCCCAGCAGCTTGGCCAGGATGGACAGGTCGATCACCGCCGGGTCGCCGCCCAGCGTGGCCTTGAAGGCCGGGCGCGGCGCGGCCGGCGGCGCTTCGCTCAGGGCGTCGCCGCTGCGCACCGGCAGCCAGTTGGCGATGGTCTGGTACATCAGCGCCGGCTGGATCGGCTTGGAGATGAAGTCGTCCATGCCGGCCTCGATGCAGCGCACCCGGTCTTCGTTGGTGGCGGTGGCGGTCATGGCCAGCACCCGCAGGTCGGCCAGGCCGGGGTCGGCGCGGATGCGGCGCGTGGTTTCCAGGCCGTCCATCAGCGGCATCTGCACGTCCATCAGCACGCAGTCGAAGGCGGTCTGGCGCAGCAGCTCCAGCGCCTCCATGCCGTTGGCGGCCAGGCACACCGAGGAGCCCACTTCCTCCAGCATCTCCAGCGCGATCTGCTGGTTGAAGGTGTTGTCCTCGACCAGCAGGATGCGGGCGTTCTTCAGCGCGGCCATGACGGCGGCGCTGCGCGAGGACGCCAGCAGTTCGGCGGCGGCGTCCTTGACGCGGTCGATCAGCGCCGGCACGCTGGCGCTGGAGATGCCCAGGCGCGCGGTGAACCAGAAGGTGCTGCCCTGGCCGGGCCGGCTGCGCACGCCGACCTCGCCGCCCATCAGCTGCGCCAGCTGCTTGCAGATCGCCAGCCCCAGGCCGGTGCCGCCGTACTCGCGCGTGGTCGACGTGTCGGCCTGCTGGAAGGACTGGAACAGCTTGTCGATCTCGGCCTCGGACAGGCCGATGCCGCAGTCGCTGACCTCGAAGCGCAGCAGGCAGCCGGTGGCGTCGCCCACCACCTGGCGCACCCGCACCTCGATGCGGCCCTTCTCGCTGAACTTGATGGCGTTGTTGGTGTAGTTGATCAGCACCTGGCCCAGGCGCAGCGGATCGCCGCGCAGCACCCGGGGCAGGCCGGGGTCGAGGTCGAACACCAGCTCCAGCTCGCGGCTGGCGGCCTTGGGCGCGACCACCGTGGTCAGCGTCTGGATCACGTGGTCGAGCGCGAAGTCGACCTGCTCGATCTCCAGCTTGCCCGCCTCGATCTTGGAGATGTCGAGGATGTCGTCGATGATGCCCAGCAGGTGCTCGCCGGCGAAGCGGATTTTTTCCAGGTAGTCGCGCTGGCGCGGATCGAGGTCGGTCTTCAGCGCCAGGTAGGCCATGCCGATCACGCCGTTCATCGGCGTGCGGATCTCATGGCTCATATTGGCCAGGAACTGGCCCTTGGTCTGGCTGGCGTCTTCGGCCAGCAGGCGGGCCTGGTTCAATTCCACGGTGCGCATCGCCACCCGTTCTTCCAGGTGTTCGTTCAGTTCGCGCAGCTGGTCTTCGCCGTGCTTGCGGTCGGTGATGTCGGTCAGGCTGGCCACCACCAGCGGCACCGCGCCGCTGTCGTCGGGTATCGGCTCGGCGTTGACCGACAGCCAGTGCATGCCGCCGCCCGGCTGGCTCACGCCCATCACCACGTCGCGCACCGACATGCCGGTGACGATGGCCAGCCGCACCGGATGGCTGGCGGCGTCGAACGGCGTGCCGTCCTCGCGCACGCCGCGCCACAGGCTGCCGCCGTCGACCGCCAGCGAGTGCGCCAGCATGCGCGCGGCGGCGGCGTTGCTCTCCAGGATGCGGCCGTCGCCGTCGACCATCACCAGGCCGTTGGTGACGGCGTTGAAGATCGACGCCAGCCGCTGGCTGGAGCTGCGCAGCGCGCTGTCGGCGTGGCGCCGCGCGGTGATATCGGTCAGCATCGCCAGCGTGCCGGCGTAGTGGCCGGCGTCGGAGTTGATGACGGTGGTCGACAGCAGGCACCACACCGCGCTGCCGTCGCGCCGCAGGAAGCAGACGTCGCCCTGGCAAGCCTCGCCGGCCAGGCGGCGCTGCAGGTGCTGCTTGAGCAGGGCGCGGCCGTCGTCGTCCATGAAGTCGGTCATCACGCGGCCCAGCATCTGCTCGACGTCGTAGTCCAGCATGCGCGCCATGGTGGGGTTGACGAAGCTGGTGCGGTCGTCGGCGCCGGTCATCCAGATGCCTTCGGCGGCGGTCTGCACGATCAGCCGGTAGCGCTCGGAGCTGGCGTGCAGCGCCTCCTCGGCGCGCTGGCGCTGGGTCATGTCGCGCAGCGCCATCACCACCAGCTCCTGGCCGGCCAGCATCACCGGCGCGATGTGCACCATGGCCGGGAAGCTGCCGCCGTCGGCGCGGATCGCGCTCAGCACGCGGCCCGGCAGGTTGGGGCGCGAGAACAGCTCGCGCACGCGGCCGTTGCTGCGCATCGCCTCCGGCGCCAGCTGCTCGACCGAGCGCCCGGTCATCGTGCCCTCGTAGCCGAAGCTGCGCGCGCAGGCCGGGTTGGCGTAGCGCACCCGGCCGCTCTTGTCGGCGATCAGCATCGCGCCCGGCGTGGCGTCGATGATGGCGCACATGCGCGCCTCCTCGGCGGCGGCGCGCTCGCTGATGTCGGCCATGGTGCCGATGGCGCGCAGCGGCCGGCCGGCGGCGTCGCGCTCGACGATCATGCCGCGCGCCAGCGACCAGATCCAGCCGCCGTTCTTGGTGCGCATGCGGTGCTCGCTGAAGATCTGGGCGTTCGATTCGGGCAGGCTGGCCAGGTAGTACTGGGTGCTGCGCTCGACGCGGGCCACGTCGTCCGGGTGCACATGGCCCAGCCATTGCTCCAGCGTCGGCGCGAACTCGCCGGGGCCGTAGCCCAGCAGCGCGCAATAGCGCGGCGACAGCGTCAGCATGCCGGTGTCGACCTGCCACTCCCACATGCCGATGCCCGAGCTCTCCAGCGCGAAGCTGGCGAAGCGTTCGGACTTGTCCAGCTCCGCGCGCGTGGCGCGCAGCGCCGCCGCCTGCCGGCGCAGGCGCCACAGCACGCCCGCCGTCAGCGCCAGCACCAGCAGCGCCGCCAGCGCCGTGGCGTAGCGCTGCAGGCGGTTGCCGGGCTGCGGCTGGTACAGGAAGCCGTCCAGCTTGAAGTCGGCCGGCAGCATGCCCTGGCCGATGTAGGTGCGGGCGATGGCTTGCCAGCGTTCGGGATTGCTGTAACCCAGTTCGATCAGGCCCTGCTCCAGCAGCGGCGCGATGCGCTGGGCTTCGTACATCAGGTGTTCGCGGCTGTGGCGCTCGGGATAGCGCGCCCGTATCAGGTCGGCGATCTCGCCGGGATGCGCCATCGCGTAGCGCCAGCCGCGCAGCGTGGCCTCGCGCAGCGCCTGCGCGCGCAGGGGATGTTCGCGCAGCTCGCTCTCGGTGGTGTACAGGGTGTCGCCGTAGAAGTCGTCGCCCAGCATGCGCGGCGACAGGATCTCGTAACCGACGCTGCTGCGCTCGAGCGTGTACGGCGCCTCGGTGATGTAGATCGACATGGCGTCGGCGCGGCCTTCGAGCAGGTCGTCGGTGTTGTAGCTGTGCGCCGGCTGCGCCAGGCTGTCGGGACGGATGCCCTGTTTTTTCAGGAACACCACCAGCTCTTCATTGTTCGGCGCCAGCATCACGCGGCTGCCGGGCCAGGGGCGCGGCTTGCCGTCGGCGTCGTGGCGCACCAGCAGCGCGGCGGCCGAATGCTGGAAGATCGACGCCAGCGCCACCACCGGCTGGCCGCGTCCGCGCGCCACCAGCAGCGAGGTGTTGCCGACGCCGTACTGGGCGCGGCCGTCAAGCACCGACTGGGTGGGATCGACGCCGGGGCGGGCCTCGATCAGCGTGACGTCGAGGCCGACGTCGCGGTAGTAGCCCTGGTCCTGCGCCGCGTAGTAGCCGGCGAACTGGAACTGGTGCGTCCACTTGAGCTGCAGGCTGACCTTTTCCGCCGCCTGCGCGCCGCCGATGCCGCCCAGGCCCCAGGCCAGCACGAGCGCAGCCGCCGTCAGCCGGCTTGGCAGACGGCGCCAGAAGAGGGGGCTGGAACGGCGGTGCAACAAGAGCTTCCCTTTCAATCCGCAAGGCATTACCTGTTTCTACTATGGCCGGGCCACTATAGCATTGAAGGTTTGGCCGTAGGCGAGAAAAGTTGTAAGAACGGTAGCAAACCGGTAGCCAGCCCGGAAGCCAAGCGCGCTTACTGGGCGAAGCTGCCGGCGAACTGGTAGCGGTGGCCGGGATGCCACATGGTGGCGATCGACGCCACCTGGCCGCCGGAGCGGGTCTGGCGCTTGAGCACCAGGCAGGCCTGTTTGGTGTCGATGGCCAGCATTTCGGCGATGTCGCGCGGCGCCGCCAGCGCTTCGATGCTGTAGGTGGCGCCTTGCAGCGGCGCGGCCTGCATCAGGTATTCGTTGGGGGTGATGGCGGTGTAGTCCTGTTCCATATAGTCGGGCGCGCACAGCGGGTTGGCCCAGCGGTCCTCGACCTGGATCGGCACGCCGTTTTCGAAATGCACGATCACCGAGTGGAACAGCGGATGGCCGGCCGGCAGGTCGAACTGCTTGGCCATCAGCTCGCTGGCCTTGACGCGCTCGAGCTGCTGCAGGCTGCTGCGGTGGGCGTGGCCGCGCGCGCGGATCTCGTCGGCGATGGATTTGATCTCCAGCAGCGTGGCCTGGTACTTCTGTTGCGCGACGTAGGTGCCGGAACCCTGGCGGCGGGTCAGGATCTGGTCGGCGGTGAGCTCGCGCACGGCGCGGTTGACGGTCATGCGGGAGACGCCGAACTGCTTGACCAGCGCCTGTTCGGACGGGATCACGTCGCCTTCCTTCCAGATGCCGGCGGCGATCTGGGCCACCAGGTAGTCCTTGATGCGCTGGAAAATCGGGGTGGTGTCTTGCAGGGCTGGTTCGTCGTCCAAACGGCTTCTCCGTGGGTGCGCCTCACTGGCGGCAGACGGACATTTTAGCATCGCGAGCTTGCCTGCTGAACATCTTTTGTAGCCGGCGTACAATCTCCAATTCAAAAGCAAGAGCCGGAGTGTGTCGCTGCGGGGCGCTGGATAAGATGGCTGCATACCTTATCCGATCATGGAGTCTGAAATGGGCAAGACAGCAAACAAACTGGCAAACAAACTCGCCGAGCAGACCGCCTACCAGGGCGAGGACTTGCGCTGGGCCGCCGTGCAGCAGCGCGACGGCGGCGCCGACGACGTGTTCTGGTACTCGGTGCGCAGCACCGGCGTGTACTGCCGGCCGTCGTGCGGCGCGCGGCCGGCGCTGCGCAAGAACGTGGCGTTCTACGACAGCCGCGAGGCGGCCGAGCAGGCCGGCTTCCGTCCCTGCATGCGCTGCAAGCCGGAACAGCCGCCGCTGGCCGAGCGCCAGGCCGCCGTGGTGGCGCGCGCCTGCCGCCTGATCGACGAGGCCGACGCCGAGACGGCGCTCGACCTGGACAGCCTGGCGACGGCGGTGGGCGTGAGCCGTTTTCACTTCCATCGCATGTTCAAGGCCGTGACGGGGATCACGCCCAAGGCCTACGCCAACGCCCAGCGCGCCCGCCGCATGCAGGCCGGGCTGGCGCAGCAGGCCACGGTGACGGATGCGATGTATGCGGCCGGCTTCAATTCCAGCGGGCGGTTTTATGCGCAGTCGCCGGCGGTGCTGGGCATGACGCCGACCGCCTTCCGCGCCGGCGGGCGTGGCGCGCAGATACGCTTCGCCATCGGCGCCTGTTCGCTGGGCGCGATCCTGGTGGCCAGCACGGAGCAGGGCATCTGCGCGATCCTGATGGATGACGATCCCGATGTGCTGGTGCGCGATCTGCAGGACCGTTTTCCCAAGGCGGAGCTGATCGGCGCCGAGCCGGAGTTCGAACAGGTGGTGTCGCGCGTGGTGGGCCTGGTGGAGCGGCCGGAGCTCGGCCTCGACCTGCCGTTGGATGTGCGCGGCACGGCCTTCCAGCAGCGCGTGTGGCAGGTGCTGCGCGGGATACCGGCCGGGCGCACCGTCAGCTATGCGGAACTGGCGCAGCTGGTGGGCTCGCCGAATGGCGCGCGGGCGGTGGCGGGGGCCTGTGCGGCGAATGCGCTGGCGGTGGCGATACCGTGCCACCGCGTGGTGCGCAACGATGGTTCGATTTCCGGCTACCGCTGGGGCGTGGACCGCAAGGCCGCGCTGCTGGACCGGGAGGCGAAGCAATGAAGAACGGCGAATTCGATTTCGGCGGCGGCGCGGCCGAGCGCAAGCCGCGCAAGACGCCGCCGGTGTGGCGGGGCTGGACTGGCAATCCATCGCGGACGAGCTCAATGCCCACGGCTACGCCATCGTGCCCGGCATGCTGACCGCCGACGAATGCATCGCCATGGCCGCGCAATATGGGCAGGCGTCGCTGTACCGCAGCCGGGTGGTGATGTCGCAGCACGGCTTCGGCAGCGGCGAGTACCAGTACTTCCGTTACCCGCTGCCGTCGATGATCGCCGCGCTGCGGCAGTCGCTGTATGGCCCGCTGGCCGATATCGCCAACCGCTGGCACGAGGCGATGGACATGGAGGCGCGCTTCCCGGCCGACCATGCCGACTTCCTGGCGCGCTGCCACGCCGCCGGCCAGCAGCGTCCGACGCCGCTGATGCTGCAGTACGGCCCCGGCGACTACAACTGCCTGCACCAGGATTTATACGGCGACCATGTGTTCCCGCTGCAGGCCGCGATTCTGCTGAGCCAACCGGGCAAGGACTTCGAAGGCGGGGAGTTCGTGCTGACCGAGCAGCGCCCGCGCATGCAGTCGCGGGTGGAGGTGGTGCCGCTCAAGCGCGGCGACATGGTGATCTTCCCCGTCAACCACCGCCCGGCGCAGGGGACGCGCGGGGTCTACCGGGTCAGCATGCGGCATGGCGTGAGCCGGCTGCGCGCCGGCTCACGCCACACGCTGGGACTGATCTTTCACGACGCAGCCTGAACGCTCTTCTGCGTTTGATACAGGCGGGCGTAGATGCCGTGCTGCGCCAGCAGCGCGTCGTGGCTGCCCACTTCGGCGATGCGGCCGCCGTCCAGCACCACGATGCGGTCGGCGTTTTCGATGGTCGACAGGCGGTGCGCGATGACCACCGTCGTGCGGCCCTGCATCAACACTTCCAATGCCGCCTGCACCAGGCGTTCCGATTCCGTATCCAGCGCGCTGGTCGCTTCGTCCAGGATCAGGATGGGCGCGTTCTTGTACAGCGCGCGCGCGATCGCCAGGCGCTGGCGCTGGCCGCCCGACAGCCGCAAGCCATTCTCTCCGACCGAGGTGTTGTAGCCGTCGGCCTGGCGTTCGATGAATTCGTGCGCGTGCGCGGCGCGGGCCGCCGCTTCGATGCGCTGCATCGACGGCTCCGGATCGCCGTAAGCGATGTTGGCGGCCAGCGTGTCGTTGAACAGCACCACATCCTGGCTGACCAGCGCGATCTGCTGACGCAATGAGGCCATGGTGTAGTCGCGCAGGTCGACGCCATCGAGCTTGATGCTGCCCGAGCTGACATCGTAGAAGCGCGGCAGCAGGCCTGCCAGTGTGGTCTTGCCGCTGCCCGAGCTGCCGACCAGGGCCACCGTCTCGCCGGCGGCGATGTCCAGCGACACGCGGTCCAGCGCCGGCCTGGCGTCGGCATCGGCGCTGTAGTGGAAGCTCACGTCCTCCAGCGCCAGGCGGCCTACGGCGCGCTCCACCTTGCGGGTACCGGTATCGGCTTCGGCTTCGGTGTCGATCAGGCCGAACACGGATTCGGCGGCGGCCAGACCGCGTTGCATCGGTTCGTTAATCTTGGTCAGGTTCTTGATCGGCGACTGCATCGCCATCAGCGACGACATGAAGGCCACGAAGGCGCCTGGCGTCAATGCGCCGGCCTGTGCGCGCAGCAGCGCGAAGTAGATCACCGACGACAGTGTGATCCCGATCAGCAGCATGATGATGCCGGAGTTGAGCGCCGACGTCGCCGCGTGCTTGACCGCCAGCTGGCGATTGAGCTTGACCACGCCGTCGAAGCGCGCCTGTTCGTACTTCTGGCCGCCGAAGATCTTCACCACGCGCTGGCCGCTGATGCTCTCGTCGAGCACATTGGTCAGGTAGCCCATGGCGGCCTGCGCGCTCTTGCTCAGGTGGCGCATGCGGCGGCCGGCGAAGGTGACGATGATGGCCACCATCGGCAGCAGGCCAAGGCAGAACAGGGCCAGTTGCCAGTCGACGATGAACAGCGTCGCCAGGTAGCCGATGGCGGCGACCGAGTCGCGCACCGCCACGTTGACCACGGTGAGGACGGCCTGCGCCACCTGGGCGGCGTCGAAGGCCACGCGCGACAGCGTGGTGCCGGTGGAGGACTGGTCGAAAAAGCCGTTCGGCAGGCGCATGATGCGGGCGAACATCACCTCGCGCAGATTGGCCTGCACCCGGCTGCTCAGCCACGCGGCGCCGTATTCGGCGGCAAAACTGGAAAACATGCGCATCACGGCCAGCCCGAAGATCACCGCCGGTATCGACCACAGCGCGGCGTTGGCCGGATCGTTGGGCAGCATCTGGCGCAGCCATTCCTGCACTTCGGCCAGCAGGCCGGCGGCCGGGCGCGCGCCGCCCAGGGTGTGCGACGGCGCCAGCGCGTCGACCACGTTTTGCAGCTGGCGTATCAATAAAACGTCGGCGGCGGCGGCCAGGCCGACCGCCAACAGGGTGGCGAACCCGATCCAGGCGTAGGGGCTGAATTGTTTAAGCAGGCGGAAATAGAGGGATCGGCTGGACACGGATGTGGTTAGAGAGCGGCGAATGCGCCATTGTACCTAGAGTTTGATTGACCCCGGCTCAAAGTTCGCTACACTCTGTTACTTGCTTCTGAATGGAGAGTATTGATGCGCGCACCCCTGTTTTCGCCCGCTCCGCTGGCCGCAGCCGTCAGCCTGGCCTTGTCCGCCGTTTTGCCATCGGCGCAGGCCGACACCATCATCGACCATGCCAACGGCTATACGCTGAACGCGGCGGGTACCTTGCAGCGCTTCACATCGCTGGCGTTCGATGACCTGGGCCGCATCGTCGCGGTGGGCAGCGAACGGGAAACGGCCGCCCGGCTGCCGAAGGCGGAGCACATCGATGTGCAGGGCAAAACCCTGCTGCCTGGCCTGATCGACGCCCACGGCCACGTGTTCGAACTGGGCGAGATCGCTTCCGGCGTGGAGCTGTTCAGCGCCACGTCCCTGGGCGGCGCGGTGCGGGCGGTGGGGGAATTCAGCCGGTCGCACCCGAAAAACGCCTGGATCCGGGGCTTCGGCTGGAACCAGGAAGTGTGGAAGCTGGGCCGTTTTCCGACAGCCGCCGAGCTGGATGCGGTGGTGGGCGACCGTCCGGTGTTGCTGAGCCGCGTCGACGGCCATGCGGTCTGGGTCAACACCAAGGCGCTGGAAATGGCCGGCATCGACAGGAACACGCCGGATCCGAAGGGCGGCAAGATCGAGCGCGACGCCGCCGGCAAGCCTAGCGGCGTGCTGGTGGACGCCGCCATGGAGCTGGTCAACAAGGTGGTGCCGCTGCCGACGCCGAACGAGGCGCGCGGCATGCTGGATCACGCGCTGGCCGTCTTGTCCAAGGCCGGCCTGACCAGCGTGCACGACGCCGGCATCCGGGTGGTGCAGGACGACCTGTATCGCGACTACGCCGACCACGGCAAGCTGACCACGCGCGTCTACGCGATGATCGGCGACACGGCGGCCGATTTCGACGAGCTGTCCAAGGAGGGGCCGCTCAAGTCCTACGCCAACGACGTGTACGCGCTGGCCGCCGTCAAGCTGTACTCGGACGGCGCGCTGGGCAGCCGTGGCGCGGCCTTGCTGGCGCCGTATTCCGACATGCCGTCGACCAAGGGGCTGCTGTTCTATCCGAGCGCGGAGATGCAGGCCAAGATGAACAAGGCCATGAAGGCCGGCTACCAGGTCAATGTGCACGCCATCGGCGACGCGGGCAACCGGCAGATCCTGGACGCCTACGCGCAGCTGATCCCCAAGTACAACAACGTCGAACTGCGGCACCGCATCGAGCATGCGCAGGTGGTGGCGCTGGAGGACATCCCGCGCTTCAAGGCGCTGGGCATCGTGCCGTCGATGCAGCCGACGCATGCGACTTCGGACCAGAACATGGCCGAGCAGCGCGTCGGGCATGAGCGCATCAAGGGCGCGTATGCGTGGCGGACCTTCCTGGACCAGGGCTCGCGCATCGCCTGCGGCTCGGACTTCCCGGTGGAGTCGCCGAATCCGTTCGAGGGCTTGCATGCGGCGGTCACGCGGCAGAACAACGCCGGCGTGCCGGCGGGCGGCTGGTACAAGAACCAGGCGATGACGCTGACCGAGGCCTTCCGCTGCTTCACGCTGGACGCGGCGTATGCGGCGCATCAGGAAAACGTCATCGGCACGCTGGAGCCGGGCAAGTGGGCCGATTTCATCCTGATCGACCGCGACCTGTTCAAGGTGCCGGCCGAGCAGATCGGCAAGACGCAGGTGTTGCAGACCTGGATGGGTGGCAAGCGGGTGTATAAAAAAGACAAACGGCCGGATTAACCGTCGGCGTGTTGCTTAAGCCATTGCTGGCCCGCCGGGGTCAAGCGGTATCGCTGTTTGCTGCTGCGGGGTTTGTCTGGGAACTTCATCTGCACGAGCCCCGCTTGTATGGCGGGTAGTAAATAGGCTATGCGGAAATGGTCGTCATCCTTCAGTCCTAGCGCTTGCTGTAGTTCCAGTCGTGGCCATTCGCCTATCAGCAGCTTGATCAGGCGTCCGACTTCCGGGGTGACTTCCGGGGTGGCGGACTGATCAATGGGCCATTGAGCCAGTTTGTGAACCGGCAGCCTGACCAGACACCCGCTGCGATCGTCGTCGGTGTCAAACTGCGGCGGTGGCGAACCATTTGCTGACATGGCTTTTAAGATTTTGGGGACGCCGGTGGAGCGCCCCTCGGTCAGGCCAAGTTCCTTCAGGAACTCTCCGATGCGCCGGTTCCGGTAGCGGTGACAAGTAGCATGTCCGGCTATCCAGTCCGCTAGTTTTATCGACCGGTCGGGTCCTGGGTAGCTTAGTACCAGTATTTCATCACGCATGATGCGTACTTCTATCGGCTCCCTGTCCTGATAAGAGCGATGATAGACCGCATTGACCACCGCTTCTTCTATGGCCGGGTAAGGGAAATTCCATACACGGGTCGCTTCGGCGCGATCAGGATGTTTCAGGACAGTTTGGTGCAAATAATTGCGCTCGATGTAGCCCAAGGCCTCGCGGGTAATTCGTGCCAAGGGCCCCTTGAATATCTTTTCATCGAAGTGATCTCCGCCTGGACCATCCTGGAACCAGACCACATCGATTTGCGTGTACGGAAAGAACCGGTCTGGCGTCTCGCTAAAGAACATCAGGCCGACGTTCTTGGGCCAAGGACATTCGCTCGGGCCGTCCACCACATTCATCTGGCGTCCCAGTTCTTCGATGGAGAGCCGGTCCGCGTAGTCCGCCAGCGCGCTGCCCACTTCCTGAAGATAGGCCAGCATCAACGGTTTGGAGAGGTCGCTGACCTTCGCCTGCTGTGCGATCCGGTCGTCGAACGGCACGTTGGCGGTCAGGTTCAGCAGCTCCTGCTCGCATTCGCCGCGTAGGCCGGCCCTCGCCATCGCAATCCTGTCCGATGATGATGTAGCCACCACCGAGATTTTCGAAGTCGTTAGCGAAGGCGCAGAGAGCGCGGATAATTGCATCCGGGTTCCATGCCGCTTTGTACTCGATGCGTTCCCTTTCCACTGTGCGATGGCGCAACAGATTCTGCAGGTTGATCGGCAAGGCAACCATATCGAAGCTCCCGGTGAGCATGCGCCGGCGTATGCTGGCAAGATATCAAGAGCTGATGACATATTTGACAAGCTCAGGGACGTTAGGTTCCCTCAGGCCGCTTAAAAACTGATTGACTTGGTTGTATATACAACTTATCCTTTGAGGATGCGCTGGCTGCGCGTGCATGGTTGCGCCCGTGGCCGGTCCCACTCACTCAGGAGCAGGAGCCACCATGACGACCCATTTAGACAGCGATCCACGTTTTGACGCCAGCCGCGAAATCCGCGCCCCGCGCGGACCCGAGCGCACCTGTAAAAACTGGGGCGCCGAGGCGGCCTACCGCATGATCCAGAATAATCTGGACAAGGAAGTGGCGGAAAACCCGAAACACCTGGTGGTATACGGCGGCATCGGCCGCGCCGCCCGCAACTGGGAATGCTACGACCAGATCCTGGCCTCGCTGCGCGAGCTGGAAGACAATCAAACCCTGCTGATCCAGTCCGGCAAACCGGTCGGCGTGTTCCAGACCCACGAAGACGCACCGCGCGTGCTGATCGCCAATTCCAACCTGGTGCCGAAATGGGCCAACTGGGAACACTTCAATGAACTGGACCGCAAAGGCCTGTTCATGTACGGCCAGATGACGGCCGGCTCGTGGATCTACATCGGCACCCAGGGCATCGTGCAGGGCACCTTCGAAACCTTCGCCGAAGCGGGCCGCCAGCATTTCGGCGGCGACCTCAAAGGCCGCTGGGTGCTGACCGCGGGCCTGGGCGGCATGGGCGGCGCGCAGCCGCTGGCCGCGACCATGGCCGGCGCCGTGTCGCTGACCATCGAGTGCCAGCAGAGCAGCATCGACTTCCGCCTGCGCACCCGCTACCTGGACAAGCAGGCCGCCAGCATCGACGAGGCGCTGGAACTGATCAAACTGCACAAGGCCAATGGCGACGCCATTTCCATCGGCCTGCTGGGCAACGCGGCCGACGTGCTGCCGGAGCTGGTGCGCCGCGCCAAGGCCGGCGGCATCGTTCCTGATGTCGTCACCGACCAGACCTCGGCGCATGACCTGATCAACGGCTACCTGCCGCAAGGCTGGTCGGTCGACCAGTGGAAGACCGCGCAGCACGACGCCGCGCAGCACGAGGCGTTGAAGGCCGCCGCCACCGCATCGTGCGCGGTGCACGTGCAGGCGATGCTGGACTTCCAGGCGCTGGGCGCCAAGGTGGTCGACTACGGCAACAACATCCGCCAGGTGGCCTTCGACCACGGCGTCAAGAACGCCTTCGATTTCCCGGGCTTCGTGCCGGCCTATATCCGCCCGCAGTTCTGCGAAGGCCGCGGCCCGTTCCGCTGGGTGGCGCTGTCCGGCGATCCGGAAGACATCTACAAGACCGACGCCAAGATCAAGGAGCTGTTCCCGCACCACGCCAACGTGCACCGCTGGCTGGACATGGCGCGCGAGCGCATCGCCTTCCAGGGCCTGCCGGCGCGTATCTGCTGGCTGGGCCTGGGCGAACGCCACATCGCCGGCCTGGCCTTCAACGAGATGGTGCGCAACGGCGAGCTGAAGGCGCCTGTCGTCATCGGCCGCGACCACCTGGACACCGGCTCCGTCGCCAGCCCTAACCGCGAAACCGAAAGCATGAAGGACGGCACCGACGCCGTCTCCGACTGGCCGCTGCTGAACGCGCTGCTCAACACCGCCGGCGGCGCGACCTGGGTGTCGCTGCACCACGGCGGCGGCGTGGGCATGGGCTATTCGCAGCACTCCGGCGTGGTGATCGTTGCCGACGGCACCGACGCCGCCGCCAAGCGCCTGGCGCGCGTGCTGGTCAACGACAGCGGTTCGGGCGTGATGCGTCACGCCGATGCGGGATACGAGACTGCGGTCGCCTGCGCCAAGCGCAACGGCCTCAATCTCCCTATGATCAAGTAAATCAGAGAAAACCTATGAAACCAAATGCACTGACCCTGAAACCGGGCGCGATGACCCTGACCGAACTGCGCGCCGTGTGGAGCGCCGCCGGCCCGCTGTCGCTGGCCGCCGAAGCCTATCCCGTGATCGAAGCATCGGCCGCCGCCGTGCGCGCCATCGTCGCCAAGGGCGACGCCGCCTACGGCATCAACACCGGTTTCGGCCTGCTGGCCAAGACCCGCATCCCGGACGAGAAGCTGGAACAGCTGCAGCGCAACCTGATCCTGTCGCACTCGGTCGGCACCGGCGAGCTGCTGTCGGACGCGGTCTGCCGCCTGATCCTGCTGATGAAGATCGGCAGCCTGGCGCGCGGCTACTCGGGCGTGCGTCCGCTGATCATCGACACGCTGATCGCGCTGTACAACGCCGGCATCATGCCTGCCATTCCGGCCAAGGGTTCGGTCGGCGCCTCGGGCGACCTGGCGCCGCTGTCGCACATGACGCTGGCGATGCTGGGCGTGGGCGAAGTGCGCGTCAACGGTGAGCTGATGCAGGCCGCCGACGCGCTGAAGGCGGCCAACATCGCACCGGTGGTGCTGGCCGCGAAAGAAGGCCTGGCGCTGATCAACGGCACCCAGGTGTCGACCGCGCTGGCGCTGCATGGCCTGTTCATGGCCGAGCGCCTGCTGGAAGCGGGCATGGTGTCCGGCGCGCTGTCGCTGGACGCGGCCAAGGGTTCCGATTCGCCGTTCGACGCCCGCGTGCACGAAGTGCGCGGCCAGCCGGGCCAGATCGCCGCCGCCTCCATCTATCGCCAACTGGTCAGCAACAGCGCGATCCGCGCCTCGCACCTGGTCGGCGACGAACGCGTGCAAGACCCGTACTGCCTGCGCTGCCAGCCGCAAGTCATGGGCGCCTGCTGGGACATCATCAACAACGCCTCGCGCACGCTGCTGATCGAAGCCAACGCCGTCACCGACAATCCGCTGCTGTTCAAGGACGGCGAGCTGTCGGTAGTGGTCTCGGGCGGTAACTTCCACGCCGAGCCGGTGGCCTTCGCCGCCGACACGCTGGCGCTGGCGATCGCCGAAATCGGCGCGATCTCCGAACGCCGCATCGCGCTGCTGATCGACGCCACCTTGTCCGGCCTGCCGCCGTTCCTGGTGCGCGATCCGGGCGTGAACTCGGGCTTCATGATCGCCCACGTGACCGCCGCCGCGCTGGCGTCGGAGAACAAGTCGCTGGCCCATCCTGGCAGCGTCGATTCGATCCCGACTTCGGCCAACCAGGAAGACCACGTCAGCATGGCGACCTACGCGGCGCGCCGCCTGGACGACATGGCGCACAACACCGCCGTCATCGTCGGCATCGAGCTGCTGGCTGCTGCGCAGGGCATCGACTTCCACCGTCCGCTGAAAACCTCGCCGCACCTGGAGCATGTGCATGCGCAGCTGCGCCAGAAGGTGCCGTTCTTCGACGCCGACCGCTTCTTCGCGCCGGACATCGAGGCAGCCAAGGGCATGGTCATGCGCGGCGAGTTGAGCGCGTCGTGCAAGAGCCTGTTCACGCCGCTGCACCCGTAAGAGGAGGCGTCATGGACTATCAGTTCAAAGCAGGCAGTATTCCCTTGCTGGTGTCCATGCCGCACGTGGGCACCGATATACCCGACGACGTGGCGGCGGCGATGACGCCGGCCGCCGTCGACAAGCAGGACACGGACTGGCACCTGGTGCGCCTGTACGAGTTCCTGGGCGAGATGGGCGCGTCGACCTTGTCGGCACGCTGGTCGCGCTACGTCATCGACTTGAATCGTCCGCCGGAGAACACCAACCTGTATCCGGGCCAGGACACGACGGGCCTGTGCCCGGTCGACACCTTCCACCGCGAGCCGCTGTACCGCGAAGGCCATACGCCCAGCGAGGCCGAGGTGCAGCGCCGCCTGGCCGCCTACTGGAAGCCGTATCACGACCAGCTGCGCGCCGAGCTGGATCGCCTGCTGGCGCTGCACGGCCGCGTGGTGCTGTGGGATGCGCATTCGATCGCGTCGGTGGTGCCGCGCTTCTTCGAAGGCAAGCTGCCGGACCTGAACTTCGGCACGGCCGACGGCAAGAGCTGCGCGCCGGGCCTGAGCGACGCCATCGTGGCGCGCGCGCTGGCGCAGGACCGGTTCAGCGTGGCCGTCAACGGCCGCTTCAAGGGCGGGCACATCACCCGCCACTACGGCCAGCCGGCCAACAACGTGCATTCGATCCAGCTGGAGATGTGCCAGTCCACGTATATGGATGAGGAGGCGCCGTACGGCTACCGCGAGGACCGCGCACAGCAGGTACAAGGCGTGTTGAAGCAAATGACGCAGGCCGCGGCCGATTGGGGGCGCGCATGAACCGCCTGTTCGCGCGCAACGCGCTGCTGCCCGAGGGCTGGCGCAAGGATGTGCTGATCGAGTGGGACGCCAACGGCACCATCGTCCGCGCCGAGGCCGGGGCGGCGTTGCCGTCCGGCGAACAGGTGGTGGCGCAGATCGTCGAGTACGCGCTGCCGGGCATGATCAACCTGCATTCGCACAGTTTCCAGCGGGCGCTTGGCGGCCGCACGGAAAAGGCCGGCGACGCGGTTGGCAACCTCAAGGACAGCTTCTGGACCTGGCGCGACCTGATGTACCGCTTCGCGCGCAACATCACGCCCGAGCACATCGAAGCCATCGCGGCCCAGCTGTTTTCCGAATGCCTGCGCCATGGCTACACGTCGATGTGCGAGTTCCACTACGTGCAGCGGGCGCCGGACGGCGCCATGTATCCGCGCCCGGCGGAAACGGCGGAGCGTGTCATCGCCGCCGCACGTTTGGCGGGAATCGGCATCACCATGCTGCCAGTGTTGTATAGTTATTCCGGCTTCGGCGAAAGCGCCTTGAAGCCGGAGCAGAAGCGCTTCAAGACCGATCCGCAAGATGTGCTGCGGGTGATCGAGGCGCTGGAGCCGCTGCGCGACGCGCAGACCGAGGTGGGCGTGGCGCCGCATTCGCTGCGCGCGGCGTCGGTGGCGCAGATTAACGAGGTGTTGTTGACGTTGCCGGGCGACCGTCCGGTGCACATCCACATCGCCGAGCAGAAGCAGGAAGTGCAGCAGTCGCTGGACTGGAGCGGACGCCGCCCGGTGCAATGGCTGCTGGACCAGGTGGACGTGAACGAACGCTGGTGCCTGGTCCACGCCACGCATCTGATGCGCGACGAGGTGGACCTGATGGCGCAGAGCGGCGCCGTGGCGGGCCTGTGCCCGACCACGGAAGCCAACCTGGGCGACGGCCTGTTCCCGCTGGAGGATTTCCTGGCGGCGGGCGGACGGTTCGGCATCGGCAGCGACAGCCATATTTCGCAGAGCGCGGTGGAAGAGCTGCGCTGGCTGGAATACGGCCAGCGCCTGCAACACCAGCGCCGCAATATCGCGGTGTCGGCGGAGCAGCGCAACGTCGGCGACTTCCTGTGGCAGGGCGCCTTGCAGGGCGGGGCGCAGGCCAGCGGACGGCCGGTGGGCGCGCTGGCGCCGGGCCGCCGCGCCGATGTGATCGTGCTGGACGACCAGCACCCGAATCTGTATGGCTTGGCGCTGGACGAGGTACTCGGCAGCTTCGTCTTCTGCGGCAACGACAATCTGGTCAAGGACGTCATGGTCGGCGGCCGGTGGGTAGTACGCAATCAGCAGCACGTTGCGCAGCAGGCGATCGCTGCGCGCTTCAAGCAGACCTTGGCCGAACTGAGGGAGTTCCGATGACCCAGCTAATCCAGTATGCAAGCCTGCGGCCCGCGCCGTGGAAAAACGGCGGCGGCAGCACGACGGAAATCGCCGTCTCGCCTTCCGGCTCCGGCTTCGATGAATTCGACTGGCGCGTCAGCCTGGCGACCATCTCGCAAAGCGGCCCGTTTTCCTCCTTCCCCGGCATAGACCGTTCGCTGGCGCTGGTGGCCGGCGACGGCGTGCTGCTGGACTTCGGCGAAGAGCGATTCGTGCTCAGCCCCAGCGAGCCGCTGATCGAATTCGACGGCGAGGCGGCGGTGCACGCCACCGTCACCGGCGGCCTGACCACCGACTTCAATGTGATGACGCGGCGCGGCCGCTGCCGCCACCGGCTGGAGCCGCTGGTGGTGCGCGGCACCGAGCCGCTCAAGCGACGCGGCGGCACCACGCTGCTGTTCCTGGCCGACGGCGAGAGCCTGACGCTGAGCAGTGCGCGCGAACGCATCGCCATGGTGCGCTACGACGTGCTGGTGATGGAGGCCGAGGAAGAGTGGTCGATGGAGACCCAGCAGGCGACGGTGTTCGTGGTCGATATCATCAATAACTAATTCGAAAGTTCCAAGCATGTGGGATGTGTTGTTTACGAACGTGCATCTGGCCACGATGGCCGATGGCTACGGTGAGATCCGCGATGCCGCCATCGCCGTCAAGGACGGGCGGATCGCCTGGCTGGGGCCCAGGGCCGAGATGCCGCAGGGCGCATTGGCCGTCACCGTGCACGATGGCGGCGGCTGCTGGCTGACGCCGGGCCTGATCGACTGCCACACCCACATCGTCCACGCCGGCAACCGCAGCGACGAATTCGAGGCGCGCCTCAACGGCGCCACCTACGAGGATATCTCGCGGGCCGGCGGCGGCATCATGTCCACCGTGCGCGCCACCCGCGCCGCCTCGGAGGACGAGCTGCTGCGCCAAAGCCTGCCGCGCGTATGCAGCCTGCTGGCCGAGGGAGTGACCACGCTGGAGATCAAGTCCGGCTACGGCCTGACGCTGGAATCGGAAGCGAACATGCTGCGCGTGGCGCGCCGCATCGGCCGCGAACTGCCGGTCAGCGTCGCCACCACCTTCCTCGGTGCGCATGCGCTGCCGCCGGAGTTCGCGGGCCGCGCCGACGACTACATCGCCGAAGTCTGCGCGATGATCGCGCCGCTGGCCGCCGAAGGCCTGGTCGACGCCGTGGACGCCTTCTGCGAACGCATCGGCTTCTCGCACGACCAGACGGAGCGCGTGTTCCAGGCTGCGCGCGAGCATGGCCTGCCGGTCAAGCTGCACGCGGAGCAGTTGTCCGACCAGCGCGGCGCCGAGCTGGTGGCGCGCTACCAGGGTTTGTCCGCAGACCACCTGGAACACCTGAGCGAAGCCGGCATCGCCGCGATGGCGGCCGCCGGCACGGCGGCGGTGCTGCTGCCGGGCGCCTACTACTTCCTGCGCGACACCACGCCGCCGCCGGTCGCCGCGATGCGCGCAGCCGGCGTGCCGATGGCGGTGGCCACCGACTGCAATCCCGGCACCTCGCCGATGACGTCCCTGCTGCTGGCGATGAATATGGCCTGCACGCTGTGGCGCCTGACGCCATTGGAGGCGCTGGCCGGCTGCACGCTGCACGCCGCCCGCGCGCTGGGGCGCGACCGGCAGGTCGGCAGCCTGGAAGTGGGCAAGCGCGCCGACTTCGCGCTGTGGCGCATCGCCCGTCCGGCCGACCTGTCCTATGCCATCGGCCTCAATCCGTGCCGGGGCGTGGTCAATGCAGGGGTGTTGCGTTCGCCGCAGGTTTAGAGTACGGCCTCGGGAAATTCTGTTTCGTTAGTTATTGTTTCGGTTACAGTACCGGGATGCCTCTTCTAACGTAACAGGATATCCATGTTTGTCTTGAATTCCCTCCGCGCCGCCGTCTTGCTGACGCTCGGCGCGCAGGCGCTGGCCCAGGAGCCGGTGCCGCCCACCCCCGTCCCGCATGCACCGGAAGCGCCGGTGGCCGCCGCCGCTCCGGCGCAGCCGCCCGCCACGCCGACGCCGGCCGCCGCTCCCGCCGCCGCACCTCGCCCCTTCGCCGAAGTGGTGCGCGGCGCCGCCCATTTGCAGGGCTTTTTGAACCTCTACCAGAAAGAAGAAAAAGTCTGGATCGAGCTGCGCCCCGACCAGTTCGACCGTCCTGTCTTCATGACCGTGAACATACCGAACGGGATAGGCGAGCGTGGCATCTACGGCAGCCAGATGGGCCGCAGCGAGGTGGTGGTGTTCCACCGCATCGGCAACCTGGTGCAGATGATCGCCAAGAACACGGAGTACGGCGCCAAGGCCGGTACGCCGCAGGCGCTGGCGGTGTCGCAGGCGTACTCCGACAGCCTGCTGGCGATCGCCCCGGTGGCCAGCAGCCCGAATCCGCAGAATCACGGCATCCTGGTCGAGGCCAATATCCTGCTGTTCGGCGATATCCCGAGCTTTACCACCCGACTGGAATCGGCCTTCCGCTTGCAGTATGCGATGGATGCGCGCAACAGCAGCTTCCAGACCATCCGTTCCGACGAGGCCATGACTGGCTTCCAGGTCAACGCCCACTTCTTCGTGCCGCGCATCGCCGCGCCGCCGCTGGTGGCGCCGACCACGCCGGTGCCGGTCCCCAGCCCGCCGACCACGCTGCCGGACCCGCGCAGCATGTTCCTCGGTTTCTACTACAGCTTCATGCCGTTGCCCGCGCAGCCCATGCATGGCCGGCCTGCGGATGACCGCGTCGGCCACTTCGTCAACACCACGCACGACTACTCGGACGATGTGACGCCGACCACGGCGCAGCATGTGATCCAGCGCTGGCGCCTGGAGAAGCAGGATCCGGCGCAGGCGCTGTCGGAACCCAAGCAGCCCATCGTCTACTGGCTCGACGCGAACATCCCCGAGAAGTACCGCGAGTCGGTGAAGCAGGGCGTGCTGGCCTGGAACGCGGCGTTCGAACGCATCGGCTTCAGGAACGCCATCGTGGTCAAGCAGCAGACCGAGAAGGACCGCTTCGATACGATGGATGCGCGCCATGCGTCGGTGCGCTGGTTCCTCGGCAGCGATGTCGGCTTCGCCATCGGCCCGCGCCAGGTCGATCCGCGCAGCGGCGAGATCCTCGATGCGGACATCGGCATGTCCGACGTGTTCGCGCGCGGCGCGCGCCGCCTGATCGGCGAGGACGGCATGTCCATGCAGGAGCCGTTGGCGCTGCCGGGCCAGGAGGCGCGCTGCGATTACATGCAGGAGTCGGCGTCCGAGATGGGCTTCGCCATGGGCCTGCTGGAGGCGCGCGGCGAACTGGAAATGGGCAGCCCGGAAGCGGACGCGCTGGCGCAAGCCTATGTGCGCTCGGTGGTGATGCACGAGATCGGCCACACGCTGGGCCTGCGCCACAACTTCCGCTCGTCGACCATCTACAGCCTGAAGCAGTTGCAGGATCCCGAGTTCACGAAGAAGAACGGCCTGGCCGGATCGGTCATGGACTACACGCCGTTCAACCTGTCGCTCAAGGGCGAGAAGCAGGGCGAGTACGTGGCGTCGACGCTGGGCCCCTACGATTACTGGGCCATCGAGTACGCCTACAAGCCGATCGAACCGGCGCGGGAGAAGGAAGAGCTGGCGAAGATCGCCGCGCGCTCCAACGAGCCGCTGCTGGCCTTCGGCACCGACCAGGATGCGGGCGGTTTCAATTCCGACCCCGATGTGAACGTGTTCGATCTGGGCAGCGATCCGCTGGCCTACTTCCAGCGCCGCCTGACGATCTCGCGCGAGCTGTGGGACCGTCTGCAAAACCGCACGCTGAAGCCGGGCGAAAGCTACGAGTCGCTACGCCGCAGTTTCGACTACGGCTTCCAGCAGTTTGCGCGCACCATGCCGGTGGTGGTCAAGTACGTGGGTGGTGTGACCTATCTGCGCGACCACGCCGGCACCGGCCGCGCCACCTTCACGCCGGTGCCGCTGACGCGCCAGCGCGCCGCCTTGCAGATGCTGACCTCAAGCCTGTTCAAGTCGGACAGCTTCCAGTTCACGCCGGCGATGATCAGCCGCCTGGGCTCGGATCATTTCGAGCCGCACGGACGGGCCGACGTGTCGGTGGGCGGCCGCGTGCTGTTCTTGCAAGCCGCAGCGCTGGATCAGCTGATGTCGGATGCGGTGGCGGTGCGCCTGCTCGATTCGCAGGAGAAGCTGGACGACCGCAAGCAGGCGCTCAGCCTCGACGAGTTGTACACCTCCGTGCAGGACGCGGTGTGGAGCGAGCTGAAAACCGGCAAGGACATCAACGGAATGCGCCGCAATCTGCAGCGCGAGCATTTGAAGCGCATCACCGCTGTCCTGCTGCGCTCCTCGGCCACCACGCCGGCCGATGCGCGCAGCCTGCAACGCGAGAATGCGCTGGCGCTGCAACGCGATATCCGCGGCGCGATGGCGAACGCATTGGGCAAGCCCGTGAGCCGCGAGGCCAAGGCCCACCTGTCGGAATCGTACGAAACCCTCAGCCAGGCCTTGAAGGCGTCCATGCTGCGCGCAGGCGCTTGATGGTAAGCTCTCCGGATTGATCATCATTCCGGAGAGCTTGTGCAAGGACGATTGCTAGTTATTTTTCTGGCGCTGTGGTTCGGCGGCGCGGCATGCGCCGCCCCGGGCGACACGCTGCACGTGGGCTCCAAGCGCTTCACCGAATCCTACATCCTGGGGGAGGTGCTGGCGCAGACGGCATCGCCCCACGCGAAGGCCGAGCACCTGCAAGGACTGGGCAATACCGCCATCGTCCTGGCGGCCCTGCAGGCCGGCCGCATCGACGTCTATCCCGAATACCTCGGCACCATCGACCTGGAGATCCTCAAGCACCGGCAGGCCGCGCCGCTGGAGCAGATCCGCCGCGAGCTGGCGCCCATGGGGCTGGGCGTGGCGGTGCCGCTGGGCTTCAACAACACGTATGCGCTGGCGATGCGCGGCGATCAGGACGGCCTGAAAAAGCTCAGCGAGCTGGTTACGCAGCCGCGCCTGCGTTTCGGCCTGTCGCATGAATTCATCGGCCGCGCCGACGGCTGGCCGGGCCTGGCCAAGCGCTACGGCCTGCCGCAGCAGCCGGAAGGCCTGGACCACGGCATCGCCTACGAGGCCTTGATGCAGCGCCAGGTCGACGTGATCGACATCTACTCCACCGACGCCAAGATCCGCCAGTACGGCCTGCGCGTGCTGGAGGACGACCGCGCCTACTTCCCGCGCTACGACGCGGTGCTGCTGTACCGCCTCGATGCGGCCGAGCGCTTCCCGGCCGCGTGGAAGGCGATCACGCAGCTGGAAGGCCGCATCAGCGCGGCCGACATGATCGCGATGAACGCGGCGGCCGAAATCGACGGCCAGAATTTCGCCAACGTGGCGCGCGACTGGCTGGCGGCGCACAAGCCGTTGGCGAGCGGCGCTCCGCCGACGGCGGCAAGCGCGGCGCCCGCCGCCGCGCCGGTGCGCGACGGCCTGCGGGCCAAGCTGTTCGACAAGAACCTGTGGCCGCAGACGCGCCAGCATCTGACGCTGGTGCTGGTGGCGGTGCTGCTGGCGTGCGCGATCGGCATTCCGCTGGGCGTGCTGGCGGCGGCCTTGCCGCGCCTGCGGCAGGTGGTGCTGGGATTGGCGGGCGTGCTGCAGACCGTGCCGTCGCTGGCCTTGCTGGCGCTGCTGATACCCTTGCTGGGCATGATAGGCACGGTGCCGGCGCTGGTGGCGTTGCTGGTGTATGCGCTGCTGCCCATCGTGCGCAACACCTGCACCGGCTTGCTGCAAGTGCCGTCCGGCCTGCGGCTGGCGGCGCTGGCGCTGGGCTTGCGGCCCTGGCAGCGGCTGCTGCATGTGGAGTTGCCGCTGGCCTTGCCGGTGATACTGGCGGGGGTGAAGACGGCGGCGGTGATGAGCGTGGGGACGGCGACGATAGCCGCCTTCATCGGCGCCGGCGGCTACGGCGAGCGCATCACCATCGGCCTGGCGTTGAACGATAACGATATGCTGCTGGCCGGTGCGATACCGGCTGCGGTGCTGGCGCTGCTGACGCAGGCGGCGTTCGAACTGCTGGAGCGGCTGGCCGGCCGGGGCCGGGCCGCCTCACAGCGAGTTTAGTTTGGAGCGCAGCAGCACCACTTCCTTGTGCAGCACGCGCTCGGCGTGGAAGTCGTTCTCGCGCTGGGCGGCGATGGCTTCCAGCGCCCGCGTATAGCGCTCCAGCCGCGCGCGCAGCCAGGCTTTGTAAAGGGCGGTGACAAGGGGCGGCAAGTTGATCATGATGGTCTCCAGCGGGCGGGTATCGACAATCATTGTGCAAGCCGGATCGTGCCGCACCTTGAGCGGTATCAAGCCCCTTGGGACATATGCGTCAATGCGTCGCCGGCAACGCGGCAGATGCGCCATTCCGGCAGCAGCGAGGCGCCCATGCTTTCGTACAGCTTGATGGCGTTGCTGTTCCAGTCCAGCACCGACCATTCGAAGCGGCCGCAGTCGCGCTCCACCGCCAGCTGGGCCAGCGCCACCAGCATCTGCTTGCCGTAGCCCTTGCCGCGGCGGCTCTGCTTGACGTACAAGTCCTCCAGGTACAGGCCCTTCTTGCACAGGAAGGTGGAGAAGTTGTGGAAGAACAGCGCGAAGGTGACGACTTCGCCATCCACCTCGCCGACCAGCGCTTCGCACACCGGCCGCTCGCAGAACAGGCTGTCGCGCAGCATGGCTTCGTTGGCGACCACCAGGTGTTCCAGTTTTTCAAACACGGCCAGTTCGACAATCATGCTGAAGATGGCGGCGGCGTCGGCCGGCTGGGCCGGGCGTATGGTCAGGTCGGAATGGCTCATCAGGCTTCTACGATGCTTTCTGTGGTGGTGGTTTTGGGGGTATCGCTGCGCAGCGCCCAGGCGACGCTGGACAGGCACAATATCATGCCGGCCCATTCCGTCGGGCCGGGGCGGTAGTGTTCCAGCTGGATCGACAGCAGCACGGAAATGACGGGCGTGACCACGCCGATGTACACGGCCTTGTGCGAACCGATGCGGTGGATCAGCGTGAAGTAGGCGGCGAAGGCGATCACCGAGCCGAACAGCGACAGGTACAGCAGGCCGCCCCAGTAGGGCAGGCCGGCCGGCATGGTGAAGCGCTGGCCGCTGGCCATGACCCACAGCGCCACCAGCAGGGTGCCCCACAGCATGGACCAGGCCATGGTCAGCAGCACGTTGGACGATTGTTCGCGCACCTTGATGACGACGACGTTGCCGATCGAGCTGGCGATGGTGGCGGTCAAGGCGAGCGCCAGGCCGAGCAGAAATTGACCGTTCTGGCCGCTGCCGCCGGACAGGATCTCGCTCCAGGCGTCGCGGATGGCATGGAAGAACAGCAGCGTGACGCCGCAGATGGCGGCCACGCCGGCGCTCCAGGTGCGCCAGCTGATCGGCGTGCCGAAGGCGATGCGGTTGAGGATGGGGTTCCAGAACACCATCAGCGCGAACAGCACGGCGACCAGGCCGGAGACCAGGTACTGCTCGGAGCTGTAGGTGCAGATGTAGCTGAGGCCGAAGGTGGCGGCGCCCTGCAGGAACATCCAGCGCTGGGTGCGCCAGGGCATCAGCAGCTGGTCGCCGCGCGCCAGGCACCAGGCGAACAAGACCGCCGCCGACAGGCCGAAGCGGTAGACCACCGAAACGGCGGGCGCAACCTCGCCCAGCTGCAGCGTGATGGCGAAAAAGGTCGAGCCCCAGATCAGACAGGCGGCGATGAACAGGAGTGGAGAGGGCATCGAACGAGTATAACTGCCCCTGCCGATTCTTGCTGGAGAGTCACCTTTTTGTTGCGGCGCAACAGGCGCAACATTAATTTGTTTCCGTTGCGTAAATTTTGAGCAATTTGTTGAAAATGCAAGTATGATGGAATGACACATCATTCAAGGGAGAGCGGCATGAGTACCGCGCTGCAGATCAAGGTCGTCAGCTTGTTGGGCTATGTCGCGGTGAGCACCGCGCTGGTGCTATTGCTGGCCGACGAAGAGATGCAGGGCGCCGCCCAGACCCTGTTCGCCTTCGCCGGCTTCCACTAGTAAGCCAGCTTCAGGCGGCGATACAGAAAGCCCAGCACGAACAGCGGTCCGATCAGCAGGAAGCGCAGGTCGTCGAAGAAGGACGGTTTCTTGCCCTCGATCTTGTGGCCGATGAACTGGCCTATCCACGCCAGCACGAAGATCGCCAGCGACAGCGGCAGGATGGCCTTGTCCGGCAGCGCCGCCAGCAGGGCCAGCATCAGCGTGGTCATCATCAGCATGCCCACCGCGAACGGCTTCGACAGCTGGAAGTAATAGACCAGCGAGGCCAGCGTCACCGCCACCGCCAGCAGCGGATGCGCGGCCCACAGCAGCCCCAGCAGCGTGAACACGATGATGGGCACGCAGATGAAGTGGATGATTTCATTGGTGGGGTTGAGATGGCTCTCGCTGTACTGGGCCAGCAAGGTATCGATGGTGCGCGGTTGCGACATGGGTGTCTCCTGTTTTTATTGTACGGTCGGGCCGTCGGTAAATTCTACACCTGAAACGCGGCCGTGCAGGCTTGGGTACAATGCGGCCATGGCTCATGCAACCCCTTCCCCCGGTCCCGCGCTGGCCGGCCTTGCGCCGGTGGTCGACGAGCGCACGCGCATCCTGGTGCTGGGCAGTTTTCCCGGCGCCGCCTCGCTGGCGGCGCAGCAATACTATGCGCATCCGCGCAATCTGCTGTGGCCGATCTTGTCGGCCTTGACCGGCGAGCCGCTGGCCGCCTTGCCCTATGACGAACGGCTGCCGCGCCTGCTGGCGCATGGCTTCGGCCTGTGGGATGTGCTGGGCGCCTGCGAGCGCGAGGGCAGTCTCGACTCCGCCATCCGCAAACCCGCCGCCAACGATTTCGCCCGCTTGCGCGAGCTGTGTCCGCTGCTGGAGACGGTCGGTTTCAACGGCCAGACTTCCGGCAAGTTCGCGCCGCAGTTTGCCGCCGCCGGCTATCGCACGCTGGTGCTGCCCTCGACTTCGCCGGCCCACGCCTCGTTGACCTTGGCGCAAAAGCTGGCGCAATGGAAGGCGCTGCTTGCGCCAGGAAGCCGATGATAGGCTAAGGCATGTAGCCGCTGGTCAGCGCGGCGGCCCAGTCCTCGCGGCCGTTGCGGCGGGCCAGTGCGGCCATGCTTTGGTGGTCGTAGGGGATGCTGAGCAGTTGCGCCTGCCATAGCCCCTGGCGGCGCTCGACGATGGCGTAGCGGGCGTCGGGCGAGCCGGATTCGATGGCGTGGGGATAGGGATGGTCGTCGGCATAGGCCGGCTGGCCGACACTGCCGGGGTTGACGATCAACTGGCCGCGCGCGCTGCGCACGCTGCGGGCCACGTGCGTGTGGCCGCAGGCGATCAGGGCGGCGTCGACCTGGCCCAGGCGCTGTTCGATGTCGGCGGCGCCGGCGTGGCGGTCGGCCGTTTCCAGCAGGCCGGTGATATCGCTCGATGGCGTGCCGTGGCACAGGAAGACGTCGGCGCTGTATGGCAGCGCCGGCTTCAACGTGGCGATCCACGCCAGTTCGCGCGGCGCCAGCTGGGCGTGGGCGTAGCGGTCGGCCGCGCCGGAGCCGGGATGCAGTTCCAGGATTTGCCGTTCGTGGTTGCCGGCCAGATGGGTCCAGTCCCGCGCCATCAGGAATTGCGCCGTCTCCCGCGGCAGCAATGGGCCGGACAGGCTGTCGCCCAGGTTGACGACCGCGTCGACGCCGTGGCGGACGATGTCGGCCGCCACCGCTTCCAGCGCGGCCAGATTGCCGTGGATGTCGGAGACGATGGCGATGCGCATTACCTTACATCCTTGAAGCCGGCCAGCAGGCTGGCGGTGTCGACGATGGCGGCGTATTCGCCATCGAGGTTGGACAGGGCCATGTAGTGTACATCGTCGGCGCTGCGCGGCGCGCCCGCATAGTCGGTCCGGGCGTAGGCGTAGCAGGCGTCCGCCACCACCCGCGTGGCGAAGCCGAGGTTGCCGGCGCTGCGCGCGCTGGCCTCCACCGAGTTGTTGGTGCTGACGCCGGCCAGCACCACCTCGTCGATGCCGCGCACCCGCAGCCAGCGCTCCAGCCCGCTGTTGACGAAGCAGTCCGGCACATTCTTTTCCACCACATGTTCGCGGGCCAGCGGCGCCAGGCGCGGCTGGAACTCGGCGCCCGGCTGGCCGGGCCAGAACGGCGATCCCGGCGTGCGCGACATATGGCGCACATGGACCACGGTGGCGCCGGCCGCGCGCCAGGCGTCCAGCAGGGCGGCGATGTTGGCCTCGGCGCCGGGGTTGTTGCGCTGGCCGGCTGCCGGGCTGGCCATGCCTTGCTGCATGTCGATGATGATCAGTGCCCGCATCTCAATTAGCCTCGCGTGAAATCACCCGCACCACCGACTCCAGGTAATCCTCGAAGCCCATGCGCAGGTACAGTTGGTGCGCGTCGTTGCTGCGCATGACGTGCAGGAAGGAAGTGTCGCCGCGCTGCCGGTGACGATGGATCAGTTTGCCGATCAGCCGCTTGGCCAGCCCCCGTCCCTGGTAGTCGGGATGGGTGCAGACGCCGCTGATTTCGCACAGCCCCGGCGCGCGCAGGCGTTCGCCCGCCATCGCCATCAGGCGCTCGCCGTCGAAGTAGCCGAAGTAGTCGCCCAGCTCGATGGTGCGCGGGCCGAACGGTCCCGGCTTGCACAGGCCGGCCAGTTCCAGCGCCTGCGCGGCGTGTTGCGGCTGCAGCGGCACGGCGTCGGGCGCGGGATCGGCGGCCGGCGCGGGGCCGCGCCACACCATGCGGAACATGGTGCTTTCGGCGTCGATGCGCCAGCCGGGCGGGGCGGCGCCGGCCCAGCTGTCGCAATAGAAGGACAGGCCCGGCGCGCAGACGGCGGCCAGCGCGTCGAAGTCGGGCCGCGCCGGGTCGGCGAAGGCGACGATGGGGGAAAAGCCGTCGTTGTAGCGGCGCGCGCCGCCGCTGCCGCTGGCGTGCCGCGCGTGGGCGCCGGTCAATGTGTGCCAAAAAATGTGGTCCAGCAGCGCGTTGCGTTCCATGTAGCTTGCCTTGTCGGGGGAGCGTGGTTATGCTTGCTTTTAATACACTTTCTTTTTAACACAGTTTTGACAGGGGCATCGACCGCAGTTCAACTCAGCAGGGGATAAAGTGGACAATCAAAAAATCGCCATCATCGGACTGGGCCGTATCGGCTCGGCCTTCTTGCGCAATATGCTGGGCCGCCGCGAGCGCGGCGTGGA
Organism: Duganella sp. HH101; assembly: GCF_001758795.1. NCBI lineage: Bacteria > Pseudomonadati > Pseudomonadota > Betaproteobacteria > Burkholderiales > Oxalobacteraceae > Duganella > Duganella sp. HH101. Next base: position 69,620 of record NZ_LRON01000028.1, read on the forward strand.
GTTGGTGGCGGTGGCCGAGAGCGGCGATACGCCGGGCCGCCAGATGGCGCTGGACGCCGGCCTGACGGTGACGTCGCTGAACCAGATCGTCGCCCTGGGCGCCGGCGTCGACATCCTGTTCGACCTGACCGGCATCCCCGCCGTGCGGCGCGAGATCCGGGAGAAACTGATGGCTCAAGGCAACCACCACACGGTGATCGCCTCGGAAACCATCGCCCGCCTGATCTGGGCCATGACCAGCGACGACGACCTGCCCGTCATCGCCGGCCGCAGCACCGGTTACTGAATCGCCTACGGCCCCACCGGCACCATGGTGGCCGTGCCGTCGTCGGTGATGCCGATCATCATCATGCCGTCGCCGGAGACCGCCAGCTGGCGCGGCAGCAACTGGCGCCCCGTGCCCGCGAGGCGGAACTGGTTCAGCAGCTTGCCGCTGGTGTCGTACATCCACACATCGCTGAAGGACGACTTGACGGCGGTGCCGCAGAAGATGCGGCCGTCGCTGCCCAGCTCGATGTTGTTCGGCGCGCCGTCGCCGGCCGCCAGATAGCCCAGCACGCCGAGGTCGGCCGGGTTGAGGATGCTGCACAGCTTGGGCGTGCTGCTGGCCGTGTAGATGCGCGTGCCGTCGGCGCTGACGGCGATGTCCTGGCCCAGGCTGCCGGTGTTGGCGTGGCTGGCGGCCGGTATCTTGGCCGTGAACAGCGTGCCGCCATTGAGCGCGGCATAGTCGACGCTGAGCGTGGTGATTTGCACGCTGCTGGTGTTCTCATTCTGTTGCAGCAAGCTCTTGCCGTTGCCGCTGGCCGCCAGCGTGCCGCCGCCGCTCAGCGGCAGGTTGAGGCGGGCGCCGCTGGACGTCAGGTAGGCGGCGCCGTTGCTGAGCACCAGCATTTCCACGCCGTTCGGGCGTATCACCTTGAGGCGGGTGGACTTGTCGGCGTCGACCGGCAGCTGGCTCACCACTAGCTGCGTGTTGAGGTCGATGGTGGTGATGCTGCGGCTGCCCAGGTTCAGCAGGAACAGGTAGTCGCCGTTGCTGCTGGTGGCCATGTCGCCCAGGCTGGCGCCCAGGCCGGTGATGGTGGCGACCTTCTGGCCCTTGTACAGGTTGTAGACGTCGATGTAGGCGCCGCCGTTGTGCACATAGGCGTAGGGCCGGACCGGATCGGTCGCGACGTTGCTGTAGCTGAGCACTGTGCTGGCGTTGGCGACCGGCGTGCGGGTGCCTTTCCACAGCGCGACGCGGATGGGCTCGGGCGCGCTGGCGTCGGCGTCGAGCGCGGTCAGCGTGACGGTGGCGATGGCCAGCGTGTCCGGGGCCAGCGGGGTCGGGTCGGCCGTCAGGATCAGCTTGTTGGCGTTGACGCCGGCCACCAGCCAGCCCTGGTCGGAGGCGGCGCTCATGCCGCCGAAGCTGTTGTAGTTGTCGCTGACGGTCAGGGTGCGGGTCAGGCGGGTCCAGCCGGGCGAGGCGCTGAAGGCGACCCCGGTTTCCGACGGGATCAGCTTGTGCTTGTCCTTGTTGATGGTCAGCAGTACCTGGGCCGGCACGCTGTCGCCGTTGACGCGGGCGGTGGCGGCGACCAGCGCCGAGGTGATCCCGACCTGCGCGGCGGCCGGCTTGGCGGTGAAGGCGACGGTGGCGCCGGTCTGGTTGACGCTGGTGCTGGCGGCGCTGGCCGTGACCCAGGCCGGCAAGGTGCCGAGCGACCACGGCCAGGCGTTGGTGACGGTGTTCAGGCTCAGCGTCAGGCTCGGGTTGACGGTGAAGTCCCGGCCGTAGGTGCCGCCCAGGCTGATGCTGTTGACCGAGCTGCTCAGCGTGGCCTTGGCCAGGTTGAGCGTGACCGGCAGCGAGCGTGCCGGCAGGTTGGCGGCCTTGAGCGCGATGCTGCCCGGGTAGCTGCCGCTGGCCAGCGCGGCGACGGTGGGATCGACCGTCAGCATCATGGTGGACGGCGTGCCGGCGCCGCTGGCGGGCGAGACGCGCAGCCAGGTGTCGCTGGAGACGGCGCTCCAGGCCAGGCTGCTGTGGTCGTCGGTATCGATGGCCACCACCTGGGTGGCGATCGGCGCGCCATTGATGGCGTTGAAGACCACGCCGCCGGTGTTGGTGGTCAGGCCGCTGGGCTGGACCGACAGCGCGACCGGCAGCGCGACGCTCTGGCCGTCGCTGGCGGTGACGGTTAGTGTGGTGCTGTAGTCGCCCACGGCCAGGCCGGTGGCGTCGAAGGCGACGCTGAGCGTGCCGCTGCCGCTGCCGCTGGCGGGCGTGGGCTTGAGCCAGGCGGCGCCGCCAGTGCTGGCGCTCCAGTTGCGGCCTTCGCCGCCGATGGCGACGCTGACCGCAACCGGCGCGGCCCCGCCGAGGCGGGCGGTGGCGTTGAGCGCGACGGCCGGCGTGGCGGTAAAGGCGAGCTGTCCGGCCGGCACCACTTGCAGGTTGTACGGCAGTTGCATCGGCGAGCCGGGGAATTGTCCGCTGCAGGCGCTGTCGCGGCACAGGCGCACGCTGAAGTTGCCGGTGTAGGTGCCGGCCGCCAGCGACGGCGCCGTTTGCAGCACGGCGTGGTACTGGGTGTCGCTGTCGCGGACCACCTGGGCGTTGGGCACGATCACACCGTTGCTGTCGACCACGCTGGCGAAGACGCTGGCCGCATTGGCGAAGTCGGCCGGACGGGCGACGGTGGCGATGACGTTGAGGGTGAGCGAGGTGCCGGCGCTGATGGTGGCGCGGACGGTGGAAGGGTTGAAGCTGAGCGCGGGCGAGGCGGCGGGGGTGCCGTTGTCGGGCGTGCCGCCGCCGCCACCGCCGCCGCCGCCGCATCCGGTCAGCAGGGCGGCGATGAGCAGCGGGAGGGCGTAGGCGGAGCTGGATCTCAGCATGTCGGTATCCTTGGTTGGCGTGGCGCGTTTACATATTTTGCAATTGTTGCGCAATTGCAACTATGTGTCAAGCCTCCAGCAAGAATACCATCAGTCCGCCCCTATTTGCCGGTCGCGTGCGCCTCGTAGGCGCGGATGCGGTCCAGCTTGGCCGAGTACAGGTCGTGGTCGCCGCGCGTGGTGCTGTTGGCCAGCGCCTTGGCCATATGGGCGTCGGCCTCGCGCAGATAGCCCAGCTGGTAATTGGCCAGCGCCAGCCAGAAGTGGAACTCGTGGTAGTCCGGCACCCGCTCCACTTCGCGCGCGAACAGGTCGCGCGCGCGGCGGTAGTCGCCGGCCTGCATCGCGGCCTGGCCCAGGTTGAAGAAGTGGAAGGGCGGATCGGGCTCCAGCTGGGCCAGGCGGAGGCGCAGCTGGGCCGCCTCGGCCTGCTTGTCCGGGCCGGCCTGGGCGTCCAGCGACTGCACCAGGTTGGACAGGAAGATGGTGTTGTTCGGCGCCTGCGACAGCGCGTAGCGCAGCGACTGCTCGGCCTCGGCCAGGTTGCCGTGGTGCTGGTAGACCACGCCCAGCGTGTTGTAGGCGTGCAGGAAGGCCGGGTCTTGCTCGACCGCCTTGCGGGCGGTCCAGTAGGCTTCGTCGAGCTGGCCTTGCGACAGCAGCTCGGCGGCGCGGTTGTTCAGGTACATGGCGATGATGGTCTGCTCTTCCAGCGGCCGGGTGCTTTCGCGCGCCTTGGGCGGGATGGGGATGAAGTCCACCGTCAGCGCGTTCGACAGGTCGACGCTGTAGATCTCGCCGTGGCTCAGGCGCGGCCGGCCCAGCGCCAGGTTGACGTGGTTGCTGGCGAAGTAGAGGTTGCCGGCGCGGCTCCAGCTTTCCTCGACGTCGACCTGCTGGAATTGCACCACCAGGTTGAGCTCGCGCGCCAGCGCGGCCGTCATGATGGCCAGCGACAGGCAGTTGCCGGCGCGCGCGGCGAAGGTCTGGGACGCGTCGCGGGTGATGGCCGAATCGTATTCGAGCTGCAGCTTGTCCTTGCGGTACAGGGCGTCGAACAGTTCGCGGCGGGAATCCTTGCGCTGCAGGTTGTGGCCGATTTCGCGGTTCAGGTAGTCGCGCATCTCCTGGCTGACGGCGAAGATATGGCGGGTGTCGACCGGCGCGGCCGGCGGCTGGAACAGTTGGTCGTGGAATACGACCGGGGCGGCCGCGCGCAGCGTTTGCGACGGCCCGGCGCAGCCGCACAGCAGCGCGGCGCACAAGGTCAGGGCCCATGGTTTCATGACGAGTCTCCCTTTGCTGCGGAGCACAAGCCGGCGCCGCACCAGGCAGCGGACTCTGTGTTCCGCTTGAGGAAAGTATCCTCGGCTAGCGGGGCGATGTCAAACGGGAATTCGCCGCCTGTGGGCCGTGGCGCTCAGGCCAGCGGACGCGGCTCCACCGGCTGCCCCTGGGCGTCGAAGCGCAGCGCCACCGTCAGCCGGACGATGCCGATGCTGGCCAGCGCGTCGCGCAGGTCGTCGACTTCCTCTTCGAGGTCGGCGCACGGGTCCAGCGGCTTGTCGGCCTCGGCCAGCACGGCGCCGCCGGCGCGCAATTGCACGCGCAGCAGCATGTCGTCGTCGAGGTCGGCCGGGGCGATGACGGCCTCGGCCTGGTCCGGCGATTGGCCGTCGAGCGCCTGGTTCAGCGTGGACAGCAGCTGCAGCATCGCGTACTCGGACTGGCCCTGGGCGCGCGCGCCGAAGAACAGGTCCTGGTACAGGAAATTCAGGCGCAGTGCCGGCGCGCCGCGGCCGCGGCCCAGGCAGCGCGCCACCAGCGGCGCGTGCTGTTCGGTCCATTGCTGGTAGCGCTCGGCGCGCCGGGCGAAATAGGCGTCGGCGGCTTTGTCGCCGGCCGGCACCTTGTAGAACGGGTCGTCGGCGCGCTTGAGCGCAAAGCCGAGCAGGAAGCGCAGCTCGACCGCCGCGTCGTCCGCGCCGAAACCGGTGGCCGACCAGCCGGCCGCCATGCTGCGCTCCAGCGCCGGCGCGGCGGCGATTTTTTTCTCGGTCAGCGAGTGCGCCGCTTCGCGCACCATGGCGTGCAGCTGGCCGTAGCTGACCCGTTCGAATTCGTCGAGGTCGTAGGCGTGGCTGACCAGCACCACCTTGGCTTTCGGGCTTTCCAGGCCGGCCTCGGTGAAGCTGTCGAGCAGCGCCTCGTAGGCGGCGCCGTCCTGGAAGTCGAAGGCCGGGTCGAGGCCGCCCTGGCTGTGGACGAACACCGGAATGGCGAAGGCGTCGATCTCCATCTCGGGCGCGCCTTCGCGGCGCATCAGCACGCTGGCCGCGCCTTCCTCGACGGCGTTGCGCAGGTAGCGGAAGCCGTCCAGCGCCTCGTCGCGCGCCAGTTCGATGGCGCCGTACAGCACCTCGTCCTTGCCCTGGTTGAGCAGCTTGCGCAGCAGGCGCTGGAAGTCCAGGCCCTTTTGCGCCAGGTCGGCGCGGGTGCTGTCGGCCACGATGTCCTGGTTGAACTCGCCGTCGGCCAGGTCCAGCGCCAGGGCGCACAGTTCGGTGGTTTGCTGCTCGTCTTTCAGTTCCGGCGAGTTGGCGGATTTGCGCGGTACGGGGCGCTTATTTTTTGGCATTGTCTATTATCGTTCGGTGTGGAAGGCTTCGTGCAGTTCGTCCAGCAGGTCGGCGGTTTCATCTTCGGACAGGCCCAGGTGGCGGCAGGCGCGGTCGCCGCCCTTTTCCCACTCGTAGGACAGGTTGCGGCCGTGGAAACGCGAAATGCCTTTTTCCGCCAGCAGCGCCAGCGCCACCAGCGAGCGCACGGCGTCGTCGGTGGCAGGATCGTCCAGCACGCGGTAGTCGTGGTGCAGCAGGATGGCCCAGGAGACGTCGGGCGACAGCCCCCAGTTGCGCGCCAGCAGGCAGCCGATGGCGGCGTGGTTGGTGCTGTAGCGGGCGTCTTCGAGCACGGTGAAGGCCTGCTCGGCGTCCTCGCAGGCGTCGGCGTAGGTATCGGCGTAGTCGTCGAAGCGGTTCATCAGCAGCGGCACGCCGATGTCGCAGAACAGGCCGAAGGTGTGGGCGATGTCGGGCGGGGCGATGCGCAGCTTGCGCGAGAAGAACACCACGGCCTGGGCGCGGCGCGCGGAGATTTCCCAGAACGCGCTGAGGTCGGCTTCCTTGCCGTCGATGGCTTGGCGCGCCAGCAGCCCGGTCAGCAGGGCCGCGCACTGGTTGATGCCGAGGAAGTTGATACCCTGTTCGACCGACTTGGCCTTGCGCGCGGCGCCGAAGAAGGGCGAGTTGGCCAGCTTGAGCAGGGCGCCGGACATGCCGACGTCGTTGCCGATGATGCGGGCGATGCGGCGCGGCGACGGGTCCGGCTGCGCCAGCTCGCGCTGCAGGTCGACGAGCAGGCTGGGCCGGGGCGGAATCCGGATGGAGCGCATCAGCGCGTCTTCCACCGCGTTTTCTGCTGGCAAGGCTGGGGCTGCTACTGTCGTCATTGTGTTCTTCAGGGCTAGGGGCTGGCGATGCAAAAACAGCACTATAAACCAGTGCGCTCACTCATGCTGGGCATGCTTACCCTGATTATCGCCGCAAGCGCGCGCGGCGGGCACGAATTTCTCCCGATTTTCTGTCGCCGGCGGCATATTTTGTCGCTAAATTCTTGTAAGTGCGGCGATTCGATAATCATTTGTCACGCCTTTCGTGAGCGGGCCGGCCACATTGGCGTTTACAATAGCCGCATGGACAAGCTCATCGCTGGCATAGATTTCAGCGCGCCCCCGGCCGAGGTGGCGCGGCAATTGATCGGCGTCACGCTGCTGGTGGACGGCGTCGGCGGCCGCATCGTCGAGGCCGAGGCCTACGACCGCACGGAGCCGGCCGCGCATAGCTATAACGGCCCGACGCCGCGCAATTTCTCGATGTTCGGGCCGCCCGGGCGCAGCTATGTGTACCGCTCGCACGGTCTGCACTGGTGTTTGAATTTCGTCTGCCGCGAGGAGGGCCACGGCGCCGGCGTGCTGATCCGCGCGCTGGAGCCGCTGGCCGGGCTGGAGGCGATGCGCGCGCGGCGCGGCCTGGACGATGCCCGGCTGCTGTGCTCGGGGCCGGGGCGGCTGTGCCAGGCGCTGGGCGTGACGCGCGCGCATAACAACCTGGCGCTGGCGGCGCCGCCGTTCACGCTGCTGGCGCGCGAGGCGGCGGCGGTCGAGGTGCTAGCCGGCCCGCGCATCGGCATTTCCAAAGCCGTGGAGCTGCCGTGGCGCTTCGGCCTGGCCGGCTCGCGCTTTTTGAGCAAGCCCATGCGCGAGGCTTGATGGCGATGCGGACGGCGTCTCCACCTTGAACACCGACACCGCCTGCGACAGCTGCACCGCCTGATCCTGCAGGCTGGCGGCGGCGGCCGCCGCCTGTTCGACCAGCGCGGCGTTCTGCTGCGTCACATCGTCCATCTGCCCGACCGCCTGGTTGACCTCGGCGATGCCCTGGGCCTGCTCGGCGCTGGCCGAGCTGATGCGGGCGATCACGTCGTTGACCTGCTGCACCGAGGCGACGATATCGTCCATCCGCTCGCCGGCCTGGTGCACCGAGGCGCTGCCGCTGTCGATGGTGGCCACCGAGGCGGCGATCAGCGCCTTGATTTCCTTGGCGGCGGCGGCCGAGCGCTGCGCCAGCGTGCGCACCTCGCTGGCGACCACGGCGAAGCCGCGGCCCTGCTCGCCGGCGCGCGCCGCCTCCACGGCGGCGTTGAGCGCCAGGATATTGGTCTGGAAGGAAATGCTGTCGATGACGCCGATGATGTCGACGATCTGGCGCGAGCTGGCGCGGATCGAGGCCATGGTCTGCACCGCCTGGCGCACCGCCGTGCCGCCGTGCCGGGCCAGCGCGGTGGCGTCGGCCGCCAAGGTGCAAGCCTGGCGCGCGCTGGCGGCGTTGTCCTGCACCGCCTTGGTCAGGCTGGCCATGGCGCTGGCGGTTTCCTCCAGCGAGCTGGCCTGCATCTCGGTGCGGGTCGACAGGTCGAGGTTGCCGCTGGCGATCTCGTGGGCGGCGTTGTCGATGGTGCGCACCGCCGCCAGGATGGCGCCCAGCGTCTGGGTCAGGTTGTGCATGGTGTGGTCCAGCATGCGGGCGGTGTCGGCGATCTCGTCGCGGCCGTCGTTGCCGCGGCCGGCGCCCAGGCGGCCGGCCGCCAGCGCCACCACCACGTCGGCGATGGCGCGGATGTCGCGCAGCATGGCGCCGCGCACCGCCATCGTCACGCCCAGCGACAGCGCGATCGACAGCAGCACCAGCAGCGCCATGCTGCGGCCCAGCGCGTGGAACTCGTCGCTGGCGCGCGCGTAGGCCTGCTCGCCGAGCTGCTTCTCCAGCGCCGACAGCTGCGCCAGCTGTTCGTTCAGCAGCAGGAACTGCTTCTCGCCGTTGACCATGGCGTTGGTGGCGATGCTCTGGTCCATGGACGCCATCTCCATGGCGTCGCCCACCGCCTTGCGGTAGGCCGCCAGCGATTGCAGCGCCTGGCTAACCAGCGCCCGTTCCCGGCCCTCGCCGGGCGCGGAGGCTTGCGCCGACAGCTGGCGCAGCCGGTTGTCGATCTCGTTGTGGCCGGCCTTGATCTGCCGCGCCAGGGCGTCGATGCGGGCCTGGGCGAAGCTGCCGTTGACCCAGGCCAGCAGCTGGTAGATGTGGGCGTGGGCGTAGCGCGCCTCGCCGCTGATGTCGGCGGCGGCCTTGAGGCGGGCGGCGCGCAGCTGCACCAGGTTTTCCAGCGAGGCGTTCTGGCGCACCATGCCGTAGTAGGCGGCGCCCGCCGTGGCGATCAGCAGCAGCAGCACCAGGCCGGGCGCCAGCAACAGTTTGGGACCGATACGCAGTTTCTTCAGCATGGTGCGCTCCCGCCGCTATTTTTTGTAGATGCCGGCTTCCAGCACGACGTCGCCGACGCGCAGGATGTAGGTGGTCTTGGGTTCGATCTTGCCGGTGTTGGGGTTTTTGTACTGGTAGTCGACCCAGCCGTGGCCCTTGCTGGCGGCCAGCTCGATGATTTCGCGGCGGTATTTCTTGCCGTTAGCGTCGGGCACGTCGGTCAGGTTCTTGCCGACGATGGAGGGGTTGATCGGATGCGCCAGCACGATGCCGGTGTTGATGTCGCGCAGGTCGACGTACAGCGAGCCTTGCACGTAGTCGGGATCCTTGGCGGCCAGCTTCTTGATCATCTCGTCCTTGCCGTGGGCCTTGATGAAGGCCGCGCCTTTTTCCGCCATGGCGATGGCGTCTTTTTCGGTGGGCTCGGCGGCGTGGGCGGGCAGGTGCAGCAGCGCGGCGGCGCTCAACAGGGCGATCAGTCTCATGGTGGTTCCTCGTCGGTGGGTGGGGAGGGGGCGGGATTGCTCCAAGCAACTGTACGCCGCCCCAGTCGGGCGGGGATTGCGATGCCGCAAGTTCTGGCCGTGTGGCAACTGTGCACGCAGGTCGGCGTCAAGGAAAATTTTATTTCCATGCGTCAGTTGATTTACGGCAATCTGAATTTTTGACGGAGGCCTAGCATGCAATTCCCACCCCTCCTTTTATTGCGATAGGAACCTGTGATGACCACCACCCCGATAGCGTCCTGGAACAGCGCCGGCGCACTAGCCCCCAAGTTCAAGCCCTTCATCCGCCAGACCATAGCCAATTCGCGCCAATGGGAGTGGATACCGCCCGATCTGCAGGAAGCGGTGCAGGTGGTGTCGCATGTGCTGCCGTTCCGCACCAACGAATACGTGATGGACCACCTGATCGACTGGAGCAACATCCCCGACGATCCGATCTACCGCCTGACCTTCCCGCACCGCGACATGCTGGCGCCGGACGACTACGCCCAGCTGCGCGAACTGGTGCTGGGCCGCGCCAACCAGCAGGCGCTGACGGAGCTGGTGCGGCGCATCCGCCTGCGCATGAACCCCCACCCGGCCGGGCAGATGACGCACAACGTGCCGCGCGTGAACGACGCGCCGCTCAAGGGCTTGCAGCACAAGTACAAGGAGACGGTGCTGTTCTTCCCCAGCGCCGGCCAGACCTGCCACGCCTACTGCACCTTCTGCTTCCGCTGGCCGCAATTCGTCGGCATGGACGACATGAAGTTCGACGCCAAGGAATCGCACGAGCTGGCGTCCTATCTGCGCATGCATCCGGAAGTGACCGACGTGCTGATCACCGGCGGCGATCCGCTGATCATGAACACGCGCTCGCTGGAGGCCTACATCGAACCGCTGCTGGCGCCGGACCTGGCGCACATCCAGAACATCCGCATCGGCACCAAGTCGGTGGCGTACTGGCCGCAGCGCTTCGTCACCGACCGCGACGCCGACGACTTGCTGCGTTTGTTCGAGCGGGTGGTCGCCAGCGGCAAGAACATGGCCATCATGGGCCACTACAACCACGCAGTCGAGCTGCGGCCGGACATCGCGCAGCAGGCGGTCAAGCGCATCGTCGGCACCGGCGCCACCTTGCGCATGCAGGGGCCGCTGATCCGCCACATCAACGAAGACCCGCACAGCTGGGCCGAGTTGTGGCAGACCGGCGTGCGGCTGGGCGCGATCCCCTACTACATGTTCGTCGAGCGCGACACCGGGCCGCGCGAGTACTTCCAGCTGCCGCTGGCGCGCGCGCACGAGATTTTCCAGCAGGCCTACCAGATGGTGTCCGGCCTGTCGCGCACGGTGCGCGGGCCGTCGATGAGCGCCTTCCCCGGCAAGGTGGTGATCGACGGTATCGCCAACATCGGCGGCGAGAAGGTGTTCGCGCTGCAGTTCCTGCAGGCGCGCAATGCGGACTGGGTGCGCAAGCCGTTCTACGCCAAGTTCGATCCGAACGCGACCTGGATGGACGAGCTGAAGCCGGCCTTCGGCAAGGACAAGTTCTTCTTCGAGGAGGAGGGCGGCAGCCGCAGCGAATACGGCGCCGAGCCGCCGGGACAGCGCAAGGTGATCCCGCTGATCCCGGCGCGGCAGGACGAGGCGCTGCGCGGCGGCGGCGCGGCCGGTTGCGCGGGCGCCACCGGCACCACCGGCGTTCCGGCCTAGGTGCGGCCATGGCCGGCCGCGCGGTGTTCCTGCTGGTGTTCCTGCCGTTCGCGCTGGGCCATTATCTGTCTAGCCTGATGCGCACCGTGAACGCGACGCTGGCGCCGCAGCTGATGGCGGCGCTGGCGCTGACCCCGGGCCAGCTTGGCTTGCTCACCAGCGCCTTCTTCCTGGCGTTCGCGCTGGCGCAGCTGCCGGTCGGCATGGCGCTGGACCGCTGGGGCCCGGCGCGGGTGCAGCCGCCTATGCTGCTGCTGGCGGCGGTCGGCGCGCTGGCTTTCTCCGGCGGCCACGATTTCACCCAGCTGCTGGTGGCGCGCGCGCTGATCGGCCTGGGGCTGGGCGGCTGCTTCATGTCGGCGGTGAAGGCGCTGGCCACCTGGGTCGCGCCGGCGCGGCTGCCTTCGGTGCAGGGCTATCTGATCGCGGCCGGCGGGCTGGGCGCGGCGTCGGCCACCTTGCCGGTGCGGCTGGCGCTGCAGTACACGGACTGGCGCGGCCTGTTCGTCGGCCTGGCGGCGGCGGCGGTCGGCATCGGCCTGTTGATACGCGTGCTGGCGCCGGCCGCGCCGCCCGCCAGCATCCGGCCGGCCGCCGCTGCCGCTGCTTCTGCGCCGCCGGCCGCGCTGG
>NZ_LRON01000029.1:0-75381 GCF_001758795.1 Duganella sp. HH101
ACGCCGCAAGACCGCGTGCTGCAGAAAACGCCGTTCAGTTTCGACGTCTCGGTGTGGGAGTTCTTCTGGCCGCTGATGGAAGGCGCGCGGCTGGTGCTGGCGAAACCGGGCGGCCATCAGGATGTGGCATACCTGTCGCAACTGATCGCGCAGCAGGGCATCACGACGGCGCACTTCGTTCCGCCGATGCTGGAAGTGTTTGCGAACGCGGCGCCGGTGGAGCAGGGCGCAACGCTGCGCCAGGTGATGTGCAGCGGCCAGGCGTTGCCGTGGGAACTGCAGCAGCGCTTCCTGGACCAGTGGCGTCATGTGGCGTTGCATAACCTGTACGGTCCGACGGAGGCTTCGGTCGACGTCACCTACTGGCGTTGCGACGCGGAGAGCGAATTGTCCTGCGTGCCGATCGGTCATCCGATCGCCAATACGCAAATCCACATTCTGGATGCGGGCTTGAACCCTGTACCGATGGGCGTCGCGGGCGAGCTGCATATAGCGGGCGTCGGCCTGGCGCGCGGCTATGTGAAACGTGCCGACCTGACGGCGGACAAATTCGTGCCGAATCCGTTCGGCGAGGCCGGATCGCGCATGTACAAATCGGGCGATTTGGCGCGCTATCTGGAGGATGGCAGCATCGAGTACCTGGGCCGTATCGACCACCAGGTCAAGCTGCGCGGCTTCCGTATCGAACTTGGTGAGATTGAATCCACGCTTGCAGCCCTGGATCCGGTGCGCGACGCACTGGTGCTGGCCCGCGAGGACGTGGCCGGCGACCAGCGGCTGGTGGCCTATCTGGTGGCGCACGATGGCGAGCAATTGCCGGATGCCGCCGGACTGCGCGCCGCCTTGCTGGCATCGCTGCCGGAATACATGGTGCCTGCCCACTTCATGGTGCTGGACCAGCTGCCATTGACGCCGAACGGCAAAGTGGACCGCAAGGCTTTGCCAGCGCCGGATATGGCCCGCAGCGAAGAAGGCTATGTGGCGCCGCGCACGGCGGCCGAAGAGGCCATGGCCGATATCTGGGCCGGCGTGCTCAATCTGGACAAAGTGGGCGTGCACGACAACTTCTTCACGCTGGGCGGCCACTCGCTGCTGGCGATCACGCTGGTGGAGCGCATGCGCCGCGCCGGCCTGAATGTCGATGTGCGGACCTTGTTCGCCACGCCGACCATCGCTGCACTGGCCGGAGCGTCGGGTGGTGAAAACAACGACATCGTGGTGCCGGCCAACGGCATCGTGGCCGGTAGCACGGCGATCACGCCGGAGATGGTGACGCTGGTGAAACTGGACGAACAGGAGATCGCACGCGTGGTCGCGGCGGTTCCGGGCGGCGCCGCCAACATCCAGGATATCTATCCATTGGCGCCGCTACAGGAAGGCATCCTGTTCCATCACATGATGAATCAGGAAGGCGATGCCTACCTGCTGCCGCATATGATGCAGTTCGACAGCCGCGAGCGGCTTGACGGCTTCGTCTCGGCGCTCAATAAGGTCGTGGCGCGCCACGACATTCTGCGCACGGCCATGCACTGGGAAGGAATGAGCGAAGCCGTGCAGGTGGTCTGGCGCGAGGCGCATCTGGTGGGTGAGCAGATCAACCTGGACGACGTCGCCGACGTTGCCGCCGAATTGGCGGCACGCTATCACCCTAGCCACTTCCGCCTGGACGTGCGCCAGGCGCCGCTGATGCGCGCGTTTGTCGCACAAGATAAGGCGCGGGATCGCTGGCTGTTGCAGATTCTGGCCCACCATCTGGCGATTGACCATAGTACGTTGGAGATGCTGGTTGAAGAAGTGCGTATGCTGCTGCAAGGCCGTGCCGATGAATTGCCGCCGGCGCTGCCGTTCCGTAATTTCGTCGCCCAAGCCCGCCTGGGCGTGAGCCAGGCCGAGCACGAAGCCTACTTCGGCGCGATGCTGGCCGACGTGGATGAACCGACCGCGCCATTCGGCCTGCTCGACGTGCAGGGCGACGGCACGGGCATCGTCGAGTCGCGCCGGATGATCGATAGCGATCTGTCGCGTCGTTTGCGTCGGCAGGCGCGCCAGCTGGGCGTGAGCGCTGCGAGCGTCATGCATCTGGCATGGGCGCAGGTGCTGTCCAAGGTCTCTGGCCGCGACGATGTGGTGTTCGGCACGGTGCTGCTGGGCCGTATGGCCGGCGGCGAAGATGCGTCGAGCGTACTGGGGATGTTCATCAACACGCTGCCGGTGCGTTTCAAGCTAGGCGAACAAGGCGTGGCGCAAGCGGTGCGCTCCGCGCACGGCATGCTGACGCAATTGCTCCGTCACGAGCATGCGTCGCTGGCACTGGCGCAGCGTTGCAGCGGCGTGGAGGCGCCGATGCCGCTGTTCTCGGCCTTGCTCAATTACCGTCATAGCGTAGCCCCGCAGGCCAAGAGCGGCGCGAATGCTGATAACGCCTGGCAGGGCGTCGGCGTGATCAGCAGCGAGGAACGTACCAACTATCCGGTCATGTTGTCTGTTGACGATCTGGGTGAGGACTTCGCACTGACAGCGCAAGTGGTTACTGCGGTGCCGGCCCAAAGGATTTGTGATTACATGCACGCCATCCTGGAGCAACTGGTGGAGGCGCTGGAAAGCACACCTGACAGCGCGGTCGGAACACTTGATGTTCTGCCAGCGGCCGAGCGTCTGCAACTGCTGTTGGAGTGGAACGACACGGCGCGCGACTACCGGTCGGTGTCGATGATGCCGGCGCTGTTCGAGGAACGCGCAGCGGCATCGCCGGATCGCGTGGCGCTCGTGCATGAAGGCGAGCAGTTGACGTATGGCGAGCTGAATGCGCGGGCGAACCGCCTGGCGCACCATCTGCGCACGCTGGGCGTGGGCCCGGACGTGCTGGTGGGGCTGTGCGTGGAGCGCTCGCTGGAGATGATGGTGGGCCTGCTGGCCATCCTGAAGGCCGGCGGCGCCTATGTGCCACTGGACCCAGCCTATCCTGCCGACCGCCTGGCCTATATGCTGGAGGATGCTGCACCGGTGGTGGTGCTGACCCAGCAACGCCTGCTGGCTTCCGTGCCGACCGGCGGCTTGCCGGTGTTCTGCCTGGACGCCGACGCGGCCTCGCTGGCGGGCTACGACGCCACCAATCCGTCCGAGCTGACGACGGGCGGCAACCTGGCCTACGTGATCTACACATCCGGCTCGACCGGAAAACCGAAAGGTGTGGCGCTCAACCGCGCCAACCTGGCCAACTTCCTGCACAGCATGGGCGAAGCGCCGGGCATGAGCAGCGACGACGTGCTGGTCGCTGTCACCTCGCTGTCGTTCGACATCGCCGCGCTGGAGCTGTTCCTGCCGTTGGCGAACGGCGCGCGCGTGGTGCTGGCCGGCCGCCAGACGGCGTCCAACCCGCAACAACTGAGCGAATTGCTGGTGCGCTCAGGGGCGACGATGATGCAGGCCACGCCGTCGAGCTGGCGCATGCTGGTCGACCATGGCTGGCCACAGGAACTGCAACTGAAGGTGCTGTGCGGCGGCGAAGCGCTGCCGGTGGGGCTGATGCGCGATGTGCTCGGCCATGTCGACGCGATCTGGAACCTGTACGGCCCGACCGAAACAACGATCTGGTCGACGCTGCGGCGCGTGAGCGCGCTCGATGGCGCACCGGTGATCGGCAAGCCGATCGCCAACACGCAGGTCTACATCCTCGACGCGGGCCTGAACCCCGTGCCGGCGGGCGTGGCCGGCGAGCTGCATATCGCCGGCGAAGGTCTGGCGCGCGGCTATCTGCACCGTGGCGACCTGACGGCGGACAAGTTCATTCCGAACCCGTTCGGCGCTGCGGGCAGCCGCATGTACAAGTCGGGCGACCTGGCGCGCTATCTGCAGGACGGCAGCATCGAGTACCTGGGCCGGATCGACAATCAGGTCAAGCTGCGCGGCTTCCGCATCGAACTCGGCGAGATCGAGGCTGCGCTGGCTGGACTGGCGGCGGTGCGCGACGCACTGGTGCTGGCACGCGAGGACGTGGCGGGAGATAAGCGGCTGGTCGCGTATCTGGTCGCGCACGAAGACGCACAGCTGCCGGACACGGAAGGGTTGCGCGCCGCGCTGCTGGAATCCCTGCCGGAATACATGGTGCCGGCGCACTTCATGGTGCTGGAGCAGCTGCCATTGACGCCAAACGGCAAAGTGGACCGCAAGGCATTGCCGGTGCCGGACATGACGCGCAGCGAAGGTGGCTATGTGGCGCCGCGCACGGCGGCAGAGGAGAGCATGGCCGCTGTCTGGGCCGGCGTACTCAATCTGGACAAAGTGGGCATTCACGATAACTTCTTTGCGCTGGGCGGCCATTCGCTGCTGGCGATCACGCTGGTGGAGCGCATGCGCCGCGCCGGCCTGAATGTCGATGTGCGCACGTTGTTCGCCACGCCGACCATCGCCGCGCTGGCCGGAGCGTCGGGTGCCGCAAACAACGACGTCGTGGTGCCGCCCAACGGCATCGTCGCTGGTTGCACGGCGATCACGCCGGAGATGCTGACGCTGGTCGAACTGGACGAGGAGGAAATCGCGCGCGTGGTCGCCGCGGTTCCGGGCGGTGCGGCCAACATCCAGGATATCTATCCATTGGCGCCACTGCAGGAAGGCATCCTGTTCCATCACATGATGAACGAGGAGGGCGATGCATACCTGCTGCCTAACCTGATGCAGTTCGATAGCCGTGAAAGGCTTGACGGTTTCGTCTCGGCGCTGAACATGGTCATTGCCCGCCACGACATCCTGCGTACAGCCCTGCACTGGGAAGGCTTGAACGAAGCGGTGCAGGTGGTCTGGCGCGAGGCGCATCTGGTGGCCGAACAGGTCAACCTGGACGACGCGGCCGACGTGGCCGCCGAGCTGGCAGCCCGTTATCACCCGCGCCACTACCGCCTCGATGTGCGGCAGGCGCCGTTGCTGCGCGCCTTTGTCGCACAGGACAAGGCACAGGGCCGTTGGCTGCTGCAGATCCTGGCGCATCACCTGGCGATCGACCACAGCACGCTGGAACTGCTGATTGCGGAAGTACGCATGCTGCTGCAGGGGCGTGCCGAGGAACTGGCGCCGGCGCTGCCGTTCCGGAACTTTGTCGCGCAGGCGCGCCTGGGTGTGAGCAAGGCGGAGCACGAGGCCTACTTCAGCGCCATGCTGGCCGATGTGGACGAGCCGACCGCGCCATTCGGCCTGCTCGACGTGCAGGGCGACGGCACAGGCGTGCTGCAGTCGCAACAACTGCTCGACAACGGCCTCGCACGGCGCTTGCGCCAGCAGGCGCGCCAATTGGGCGTCAGCGTGGCGAGCGTCATGCACCTGGCGTGGGCGCAGGTGCTGGCGCGGGTCTCCGGCCGCGACGACGTGGTGTTCGGCACCGTGCTGCTGGGCCGTATGGCCGGCGGCGAAGATGCCGCCAGCGTATTGGGGATGTTCATCAACACGCTGCCGGTGCGCTTCAAACTGGACGAACAGGGAGTGGCGCATGCGGTGCGCGCCGCGCACGGCGTGTTGACCCAATTGCTGCGCCACGAGCATGCATCGCTGGCGCTGGCGCAGCGCTGCAGTGGCGTGAAGGCGCCGATGCCGCTGTTCTCGGCCCTGCTCAACTATCGCCACAGCATGGCGCCGGAGGGCGGCGCGGCAGGCGCGGACGCCGCCTGGCAGGGCGTGGGCATGCTCCGCAGCGAAGAGCGCAGCAACTATCCGTTCACCATGTCGATCGACGACCTGGGGGAGGACTTCGCGCTGACCGCGCAAGTGGATGCGGCGGTGCCGGCGCAGCGGGTGTGCGGCTATATGCATACCGCGCTGGAACGCCTGGTGGCGGCGCTGGAGAACGCGCCGGACACCGCGGTCCGCACGCTCGACGTGATGCCAGATGCCGAACACCACCGGATCATGGTGGAGTGGAACGACACCGCACGCGACTACCCGGCAACCAGCACGCTCGAGCAGCTGTTCGACGAGCAGGCCGCGTGCCTGCCGGACCAGATTGCGCTGGTCGGCGGCGGCCGCCGCATGACGTATGCCCAACTGCACGCCGAATCGCGCAGCCTGGGGGCCGCGCTGCACGGCTTGGGCGCGCAGCCGAACCGGCTGATCGCGATCGTGATGGACAAGGGCTGGGAGCAGGTCGTCGCCTCCCTGGGCATCATCTACGCGGGCGCGGCCTACCTGCCGATCGATCCCGACATGCCGCGCGAGCGCATGCGCCATATCCTGCAACAGGCGGAAGTGTCGATTGTCGTGACGCAGCCGTCGGTCAAGCAGCGCATGGACTGGCCGGAATTCATCGTATCGTGCATCGTGGTGGAGCCGTCGTCCGGCGTGCCTGCCAGCGTCGACCTGACGGCGGTCGAACGCAGTCCCGACCACCTGGCCTATGTCATCTACACCTCCGGCTCCACCGGCATGCCGAAAGGCGTGGTGATCGACCATCGTGGCGCGGTCAACACGGTGCACGACATTAACCGGCGCTTCACGGTCACGCCGGAGGACAAGGTCCTGGCCTTGTCGTCGCTGAGTTTCGACTTGTCGGTCTACGACATCTTCGGCACGCTGGCCGCCGGCGCCACTATCGTGATGCCGGACCATGAACTGAGCCGCGATCCGGCCCACTGGTATGCGCTGGTCAAGGAACATGGCGTGACAATCTGGAACTCGGTGCCGACCTTGCTGACGATGCTGGTCGACCATGCGGACGACGCAGGCGGCCTGCCGGCCTGCCTGCGCCAGGCGATGCTGAGCGGCGACTGGCTGCCGTTGTCGCTGCCGGTCCGCTTCAAGGCGATGCTGCCGCAGGCCCGCATCTCCAGCCTGGGCGGCGCGACGGAGGCGTCGATCTGGTCGATTTCCTACCCGATCGAGCAGGTCGACAGCCACTGGCGCAGCGTTCCGTACGGACGGCCGATGGACAACCAGCGCTTCTACGTGCTCGATCGCCACTTCCGGCCGGCGCCGGCCGGCGTGGCGGGCGACCTGTATATCGGCGGTATCGGCCTGGCGCTGGGCTACTGGCGCGACGAGCAGCGCACCAACGCCAGCTTCATGCACCATCCGCACAGCGGCGAGCGGTTATACAAAACGGGCGACCTTGGCCGCTATCTGGCGGACGGCAATATCGAGTTCCTCGGACGCATAGACAACCAGGTCAAGATACGCGGATTCCGCATCGAACTGGGCGAGATCGAAGCGGCGCTGGCGCAGCTGGAGGTGGTGCGCGAATCGGTGGTGGTGGTGCGCGAAGACACCCCCGGCGACCGCCGCATCGTGGCCTACGTGCGCCTGCACGACGAGATGGAGGTGCCGCCGGTGGAGACCTTGCGCTACGCGCTGGCGCAGGTGCTGCCGGACTACATGGTGCCATCGCACTGCATCGTGCTGGACGAGCTGCCGCTGTCGTCCAACGGCAAGGTGGACCGCAAGGCGCTGCCGGCGCCGGCGGCGCAGCAGGGGGCGGCCAGCGGGGCGGCGCCGGGCACGCCGACCGAACAGTTGCTGGCGGCGCTGTACGCGCAGGTGCTGGGGCTGGAGCAGGTCGGCGTGCACGACGACTTCTTCCGGCTTGGCGGTCATTCGCTGCTGGTGATGCAGTTGATGGCCGGCGTGCGCCGCACCTTCGGCATCACGCTGGGACTGCGGGTGTTTTACGAGGCGGCCAGCGTGCATGCGCTGGCGTGCCAGATCGACGCCCTGCTGGAACTGAACAGAAAGTCCGACCTGTACGGCACGTCGGCACTGGAAGAAATCGAATACTGATACGGAGGATAGGGGATGGAAGTACAAGCTTTCTTGACGGAGCTGCGGGCGCTGGGCGTGGTGTTCAGCGTGAGCGAGGGTAAGCTGCGCAGCCAGGGGCCGAAGAACGCCCTGAGCGCGGCGCTGCAGGAGAGGGTGCGCCAGCACAAGGAGGCGATCATCGCCTTCCTGAGCGCCACCTTCACCACGGCGGAGACGCACGCGCCCATCGTGCCGGTGCCGCGCAACCAGCCGTTGCCTCTGTCGTTCGCCCAGCAGCGGTTATGGTTCACCGACCAGATCGCGCCGGGCAGCGCGTCCTATAACATCGCGTTCGCGGTGAAGATGCACGGCGCACTGGACCTGGGCGTGCTGCGCATGGCGCTGCAGAAGATGGTGGACCGGCACGAGGCGTTCCGCACCACCTTCGTGATGGCCGGCGGCGTGCCGCAGCAGGCGATCGCTCCAGATGCGCAGCTGGCCATGACGGAACTGGATCTGCGCCATCTGCCGGAAGCGGAGCGCGAGGCCGAGGCACGCAGGCTGGCCAGGGCCGAAGCGGGCACGCCGTTCGACCTGGCGCGTGGCCCGCTGCTGCGCGCCACCACGATATGCCTGTCCGACAGTACGCAGCTGGTGCTGCTGACGGTGCACCACATCATCGCCGACGACTGGTCGGTCGGCATTGTCATGCGCGAGGTGGGCGTGTGCTACGCGGCGCTGCTGGAGGGGCGCGAGCCCGCGCTGGCGCCGCTGCCGATCCAGTACGCCGACTACGCGCTATGGCAGCGCAACACCTTCCAGGGGGCGCGCCTGGAGGCGGAACTGGCGCATTGGCGCCGCAAACTGGCCGGAGCGCCGGAACTGCTGCAGCTGCCGACCACCCGTCCGCGCCCGGAAGTGCAAAGCTTCCGTGGCGCCCAAGTGCCTTTCAGCCTGACGGCGGAGCAGATCGCGGCCGTCCGTGAACTGGGCCACCGTCACGGCTGCACGCCTTTCGTGGTGCTGTTGACGGCGTTGCAGGCCTTGTTGTACCGCTTCTCCGGCGTGACCGACATGGTCATCGCCGCCGACGTGGCCAACCGCGACCGCCGCGAGGTGCAGCCGCTGGTGGGCTTCTTCGTCAACCAGATGCTGTTGCGCGCCACGCTGGACGGCCAACTGCGCTTCGAGCGCCTGCTGGAGGCCGGCCGCGACGAGGTGCTCGACGCGCAGGCGCACCAGGAACTGCCGTTCGACATGCTGGTCGAGCATCTGCGGCCCAAGCGGTCGATGGCCTACAACCCGCTGTACCAGGTGAAGATCGCCTATCTGCATGGCAGCGGCGGGGTGGCGGAATTGCCCGGCGTGCGGCTGGAATTCCTGGGCGGCGAACAGCAGGCCACCAAGGAGTGCGACCTGACCCTGTTCCTGCACGACACCGACGACGCCGTGCACGGCGCGCTGGAGTACAGCACCGACCTGTTCGACGCCGCTCCGATGGCGCGCCTGGTGGAGCAGTATCCGCTGCTGCTGCAGGCGGTGCTGGCGCAGCCCGACATCCGGCTCGACAGCATCGACCTGCGCACCCAGGCCGAGCGGGAAGCCCAGGCCCGGCCGGCGCCGGCCGCCAAGCCGGCGTTCGGCGGTTTCAAGAGCGTCAAGCCGAAGGCGGTGCAGCTGCCGCAGGGCGGCCTGGTCACGTTTGGCGCGCTGGCGCCGGAACAGCAACTGCCGCTGGTGGTGCAGCCCAGCGTGGCCGGCGTGGACCTGGCCGCGTGGGCCAGGGACAACCAGGCCGAGATCGACGCCAAGCTGCTGGCGCATGGCGCCATCTTGTTCCGCGGTTTTAACGTCAGCACGCCCGACGCGCTGGAACGCTTCGCGCAGGCGCTGTGCCCGACCCTGTACGAGGAAAACGGCGAGCATCCCCACCTGGCGGGCAAGATCTACCGGCCGGTGTTCTATCCGCCGACCGAGAAGCTGCTGTGGCATAACGAAAACACCTTCAACGCCAGCTGGCCGCGGCGCATCTGGTTTGCCTGCGCGCGTCCGGCCGAGCGGGGCGGGGAGACGCCGCTGGTCGACAGCCGGCGCGTATTCCAGGAACTCGATCCGGCGCTGCGCGAGCGCTTCCTGGCGCACGGCGTCAAGTACATGCGCAACTACCGTCCCGGCATCGGCCTGAGCTGGCAACAGGTGTTCGGCACCACCGACCGCGCCCAGGTCGAGGCGGTCTGCCGCGCCGGCGGCATGAGCTGGGAGTGGAAGGGGGACGACCAGTTGCGCACCAGTTGCGTGCGGCCGGCGGCGGCCCGCCACCCGCTGAGCGGAGAATGGTGCTGGCACAACCAGGCCCAGCACTGGCATGTGTCCTGCCTGGACCCGGATACCGGCGAAGCGCTGCGCAACCTGTGCGCCGAGGAGGATCTGCCGCGCAACTGCTATTACGGCGACGGCAGCGTCATCGAGGATGAGGCGATGGACGCCATCCTGGCGGCCTACCAGCGGCTGGAAGTGAGCTTCCCGTGGCAGCTGGGCGACGTGGTGATGCTCGATAACATGCTGACCGCCCATGCGCGCAACGCCTTCGCGGGCGAGCGCAAGCTGATGGTGGCGCTCGGCGAGATGATCAGCGTCTAGCGCGGGCGCGGACGGGAGCGCGCTCCCGTCCGCTGCTTTCCTAACCGATTTCCCGGTCCGCTGGCAAGAGCAAAGTGTTGTCTCACTTGCTAGCTAATTCAGTAATATTTTTCCCTGAGCCATAAATCATATTATATGATAGGCAACCTTGCGACTATTGGTTGACAAGTTTGCATAGTTGTTTGCTGAATCACGAAACCATCTTTCTTTTTTCACCAGAACACGAAACAATATGAGCGGATTACCCCCCACCCCGGAACACCACGTCTATCTCAACCACGATGAAACGGGAGTGCGGCTCTCCCTGGAGCAGGAGCATGCCTGGAGGCTGGGCGCGGCGGGCTGGGCCGGCACGGTGCAGTGTGCCTGCAGGGTAAGGGGGACCTTGTCGGTGTCGCGCCTGCATGCCGCCGTGCAGCGCGTCGCCGAGCGGCACGCCATTTTGCGCACCGTGTTCAAGCGCCTGCCCGGCCTGGCCGGGGGCGTGCAGGTCATCGGCGAGGCCGCCGTGGTGGGCTGGGCGGAACACGATCTGCGCCAGCTGGAGCCGGCGCAGCAGGACGCCGCGCTGGCGCAGCACTACCAGCAACTGGCGGCCGCATCGCCTGCGCTGCACGGCGGCGCGCTGCGCGCCGAACTGGCGATCTGCTCCGACCAGGACAGCGTCCTGATGCTGAGCTTGCCATCGCTGCTGGCCGACCAGGCCAGTCTGCATTTCCTGCTGACCGACATATGGCTGGCCTACGACCAGCAGGCGCTGCCTTCGGCAGACGATACGGTGCAATATGTGCAGTTTTCCGAGTGGCAACACGAACTGCTGGCCGCCGATGACGGGGCCGACGGCGCCGTCCACTGGCGTGCGTGGGCCGAGGCGGCGCCGGTGGCGCCGCGCCTGACGCTGGAGCTGCCCGGCGAGGGCGGCGCGGCGCGCCAACCCGCGCTGCTGGCGGCAACGCTGGCGCCGGCCCTGGCCGCCGCCGTGGCCGCGCTGGCGCAACGCCGCGGCGTGACGGCGGAAGCGGTGCTGCTGGCCGCGTGGCAGATCCTGCTGGGGCGCTGGACCGGGTTGTCGGGATTCTGGCTGGGCCTGGAAAGCGATGGGCGCCAGCACGAGGAACTGGCCGGCGTGCCCGGCCCGTTCACGCGGCGCTTGCCGCTGGCGTGCCAGCTGGTGCCGGACTTCCAGTTCGACGAAGTGCTGCAGCGCGCGCATGCCGCCGCCGCCCAGGCGCGCGCCTGCCAGGATTACTTCAGTGCGCCCGCCGACGGCGGCGCCGCGCTGCCGTACGCGTTCGGCAGCATGGCCGCCGCGCCGGCGCCGTCGGCGGCCGGCCTGGCATTGGCGCTGGAGCGCCAGGATGGCGCCAGCCAGCCTTACACGCTCAAGCTCGATTGCCAGCCCGAGGCCGGCGCCTTGCACTTCCATTACGACGCCCGCGTCCTGTCGGCCGAGGCCGTCGCGCGCATGCAGGAACAATACCTGACCGTGCTGGAACGCGCGGTGGCCGCGCCGGACACCGCCATCGCGGACTTGCCGCTGATGGGCGAGCGCGAACGGCATGCGCTGCTGACCATCTACAACGACACCGCCCGCAGCCTCGATCCGCAGCTGTGCGCCCACGACCTGTTCGAGGCGCAGGCGGCGGCCACGCCGGACGCCCCGGCGGTGCTGTGCGGCGCCGAATCGCACAGCTACGCCGAGATCGACGCGCGCGCCAACCAGCTGGCCCATCACCTGGCGGGGCTGGGCGTGCAGCCCGACACGCTGGTGGGCCTGTGCCTGACCCGCTCGGCCGACCTGGCGGTGGCCATACTGGCCGTACTCAAGGCCGGCGCGGCCTACCTGCCGCTCGACCCCGGCTACCCGGCCGAGCGGCTGCGCTTCATGCTGCAGGAAGGCGCGGCCGGCGTGGTGCTGACTGAAGCGGCGCTGGCGCCGATGCTGGCGCTGCCGTGCGCCGGCGCGCGCCTGCTGTGCGTGGACGCGGAATGGCCCGCCATCGCCCGCTCGCCCGCCAGCCGCCCCGCAATCGTGGTGGCGCCCGGCCAGATGGCCTATGTGATTTTCACTTCCGGCTCCACCGGGCAGCCGAAGGGCGTGATGATTCCCCATTCGGGCCTGGTCAACTACCTGCGCTGGTGCCAGCAAGCCTACCCGCTGGACCAGGGGCGCGAGGTGCCGGTGCATTCGTCGGTGTCGTTCGACCTGACCGTCACCAGCCTGCTGGCGCCGCTCACCACCGGCCTGGCCGTGCGCATGCTGCCGGAGGATGAAGGGGTGGACGCGCTGGAACAAGTGCTGCGCCAGCACGCCGACTGCAGTCTGCTGAAGATCACGCCGTCGCACATGCGCCTGCTGGGCGCGCAGCTGGCGGACGGCGTCCCGGCCCGCGTGCGCTCCTTCGTGGTCGGCGGCGAGAACCTGCTGGCCGAGCACATCGCCTTCTGGCAGGACAACGATGCGGCCACCCGCATCTTCAACGAATACGGGCCGACCGAGACGGTGGTCGGCTGCTGCGTGTACGAAGTGGCGCCGGGGGCGCGCCATCCGGGCGTGATCCCGATCGGCCGGCCCATCATCAATACCCAGCTGTATGTGCTGGACGAGGCGATGCAGCCGGTGGCCACCGGCATGGCGGGCGAGTTGTACATCGGCGGTTTCGGCGTCGGCCGCGGCTACCTGCGGCGGCCGGCGCTGACCGCCGAACGCTACGTGCCGGATCCGTTCGCGCAGCAGCCCGGCGGCGCGCGCCTGTACCGCACCGGCGACCTGGCGCGCCATCTGCCCGACGGTAACATCGAAGTGATCGGCCGGATCGACCACCAGGTCAAGGTGCGCGGCTTCCGCATCGAACTGGGCGAGATCGAAGCGGCGCTGGCCAGCCAGGACGGCGTCGGCGAGGCGGTCGTGGTGGCGCGCAGGGACGAACAGGGCGAGCAGCGCCTGGTGGCCTACGTGGCCGGCCGCGGCGAGCTGTCGCCGGCGCTGCTGCGCGGCGCCCTGCAGCAGCTGCTGCCGCACTACATGGTGCCGGCACACGTGGTGGTGCTGGCGGCGCTGCCGCTGACGCCGAACGGCAAGATCGACCGCGCCGCGCTGCCCGAGCCGGGGGCCGCCGCCACGGTGGCGCCCTACGTGGCGCCGCGCACGCCGGCCGAGGGCACGCTGGCCGCCATCTGGGCCGAGGTGCTGCGCCTCGAACGGGTCGGCGTCGACGACAATTTCTTCGACCTGGGCGGGCATTCGCTGCTGGCGACCCAGGTGGTATACCGACTGAGTTCGGCGTTCGCGCTGGAGCTGCCGCTGCGCGTGCTGTTCGAGGCGCCCACGGTGGCGGCGCTGGCCGCGCGCCTGGAGCAGATGCGGCAGGATGGCGCCCGCGCGGCGGCGCCGGCCATCGTGCCGGTGTCGCGCGCGCAGCGGCTGCCGCTGTCGTACGCCCAGCAGCGCCTGTGGTTCCTGGACCAGATGGAAGCAAACAGCGCCTTCTACAATTCGCCGCTGGCTGTGCGCCTGAACGGCCAGCTCGATCTCGACGCCTTGCGGCGCACGCTGGACACCATCGTGCAGCGGCATGAAGTGCTGCGCACCAGCTTCCCGGCGCCCGATGGCGAAGCCGAGCAGGTGGTGGCGCCGGCGCAGCCGCTGGCGCTGCAGGTGGACGACCTGCAGGCGCTGGCGCAGCCCGAGCGCGCCGCGCGCATGGAGGCGCTGATGCGCGCCGAGGCCCGCACGCCGTTCGACCTGGCCAGCGGACCGCTGGTGCGGGCGCGCCTGCTGCGGCTCGACGCCGAACAGCATGTGTTCCTGCTGACGCTGCACCACATCGTGTCCGACGGCTGGTCGATGGGGGTGCTGGTGCGCGAGGTGGCGGCGCTGTACACCGCCTTCGTGCAGGGGCAGCCGTCGCCGCTGGCGCCGCTGCCGGTGCAGTATGCCGACTTCGCCCACTGGCAGCGCCAGTGGCTGAGCGGCGAGGTGCTGGCCGAGCAGCTCGATTACTGGGTGCGCCAGCTGGGCGACGCGCCGCCGGCGCTGGCGCTGCCGACCGACCGTCCGCGTCCGCTGGCGCAAACCTACCGCGGCGCCACCCACGCGTTCGCGGTGCCGCCGGCCGTCACCGCCGGCCTGTACGCGCTGGGCAAGCAGCAGCAGGCCACGCTGGCGATGACGCTGACGGCGGCCTTCAGCCTGCTGCTGTCGCGTTACTGCGGCAGCGGCGACATCTGCCTCGGCACCGCGATCGCCAACCGCAACCGGGTCGAGATCGAGGCGCTGATCGGCTTCTTCGTCAACACGCTGGTGATGCGCACGCGCGTCGATTCCAGCCTGTCCTTTGCCGGCCTGCTGGAGCAGGTGCGCGCCACCGCGCTCGACGCCTACGCCCACCAGGACGTGCCGTTCGACCTGGTGGTCGACGCGCTGCAGCCCGAGCGTGAGCTGGGCCATTCGCCGCTGTTCCAGGTGATGCTGGGCGTGCAGAACACGCCGATGGGCACCTTGTCGCTGCCCGGCCTGCAACTGCAGGAGCTGGGCAATGGCACCTCGACCGCCAAGTTCGACCTGTGTCTGTTCATCGTCGAGGCGGGCGATGTGCTGCACGCGATGTTCGAGTACAACACCGACCTGTTCGACGCCGCCACCATCGAACGGATGGCGGCCAACCTGGCGACGCTGCTGGCGGCGGTGGTGGACCAGCCGCAACGGCCGCTGCACGCGCTGCCGGTCATCGGCGCCACCGAGCTGCAGCGGCAGCTGGTCGACTGGAACGACGCCGCGCAGCCCTTGCCGGAACCGGCCATCCATCAATTGTTCGAAGCCCAGGCGCGGCGCGCGCCGCAGGCCGTGGCCGTGGTGCACGGCGAGGTGGAACTGAGCTACGAACAGCTGGACCGCCAGGCCGCTGCGCTGGCCGCCCGGTTGCGCGCGCGCGGCGTCGGCCCGGACGTGCTGGTGGGCCTGTGCATGCAGCGCGGCGCCGACCTGGTGGTCGCCATGCTGGCCATCCTCAAGGCCGGCGGCGCCTACCTGCCGCTCGATCCCGCCTACCCGCAGGAACGGCTGGCCTATATGCTGGCCGACGCCGGCCCGGCGCTGGTGCTGGCGCAGTCCGCGCTGCGCGACCGCCTGCCGCCCGATGCCGAGGTGCTGTGCTGCGACCCGTCCTCCGGCTGGGGCGTCGCCGACGCGCCGCCGTGCGCCGCCGTCCCGGTGCTGGACGAGCACCTGGCCTACGTGATCTACACCTCGGGTTCGACCGGCAAGCCCAAGGGCGTCGGCATCAGCCACCGCGCCGTCAAGCGGCTGGTGTATGACACCCGCTATCTCGACCTGCAAGCGAACGACCGCGTAGCGCAGGCGGCCAACAGTTCCTTCGACGCGCTGACCTTCGAGGTGTGGAGCACGCTGCTGCACGGCGCCCGCCTGTGCGTGGTGGACTACGCGACCGTGGTCTCGCCGCTGGCGTTCGCCGCGCAGATCCGGCAGGACCGTATCAGCGTCATGTTCATTACCACCGCGCTGATGAACCAGTTCGCGGCCCACGCGCCGGATGCCTTGCGCGGCGTGCGCCAGGTGCTGTTCGGCGGCGAGGCGGTCGACGTCTCGGCGGTGCGCACCGTGCTGCGGCATGGCGCGCCGCAGCGGCTGCTGCACGTGTACGGACCGACCGAGTGCACCACCTTCTCGCTGTGGCACCAGGTGGGCGAGCTGCCCGACGCCGCACGCACCATTCCGATCGGACGGCCGATCGGCAATACCCGGCTGTATGTGCTCGACGCCGACCTCAATCCGCTGCCGGTAGGCGCGGTGGGGGAACTGTATATCGCCGGCGCCGGACTGGCGCGCGGCTATTTCGGCCAGCCGGCGCTGAGCGCCGAGCGTTTTGTGCCCGACCCGTTCAGCGCCGTGGGCGGCGCCCGCATGTACCGCTCGGGCGACCTGGTCCGCTATCGCGACGACGGCGAGATCGTCTACGTGCGGCGCATCGACGGCCAGGTCAAGATCCGCGGTTTCCGGATCGAGCTGGGCGAAATCGAGACGGCGCTGGCCGCGCTGCCTGAAGTGCGCGAGGCCGTGGTGCGGGTGCGCGAGGACGCGCCGGGCGACAAGCGCCTGGTCGCCTATGTGGTGGCCGACCTGGAGGCGCACCAGCAGGTGGCTGAACTGGAAAGCGAACAGACGTCGCACTGGAACCAGACCTTCGACCAGATTTATGCCGGCTCCGGCGAACAGGCAGACCCCAAGTTCGACATCGTCGGCTGGGTCAGCAGCTACGACGGCCAGCCGATTCCCGCCGACGACATGCGCGAGTGGGTCGAACAGACGGTGGCGGCGATCAAACGCCAGAAGCCGCACAATGTATTGGAAATCGGCTGCGGCACCGGCCTGCTGCTGCACCGTATCGCGCCGGACTGCGAGCGCTACTTCGGCGTCGACCTGTCCGAGATCGTGATCGACAAGCTGGGACGCCAGTTGTCCGCGCAGGACCGCGAACAGTGCGAGATCCGGCTGTTCCAGCGGGCGGCGGACGAGTTGCAGGAATTCGCCGGCGGCCCGTTCGACACCGTCATCATCAATTCGGTGGCGCAGTATTTCCCGAATCCGGACTACCTGACCAAGGTGCTGGAACAGGCGATCGGCGCGATCGGCAAGTCGGGCAAGATCTTCCTCGGCGACATACGCCATCACGGGTTGCAGGAGCCGTTCCAGTGCGCGCTGGCGCTGGCGCAGGCGCCGCAGTCGCGCAGCCTGCGCCAGTTGCGCCAGGTGGTCACGCGCAACCTGCGCACCGAAACCGAGCTGCTGGTCGATCCCTACTACTTCTTCGCGCTGAGGGCGCATTTGCCGCGCATCGGGCGGATCGAAATCCTGCCGAAGCTGGGCCACGCCAACAACGAAATGACCAAGTACCGCTACGACGTGGTGCTCTGCATCGACGAGCCGGCAGCCGAGGTGCTGGCGCCGTCCTGGCAGAACTGGGCCGAATGGGATGACGGGCTGCAGGGGCTGGACCGGCACCTGGCCGCCGCCCGGCCGGACGTGCTGGCGCTGCGCGACCTGCCGAACGCCTGGATCGAGGACGACATGCTGGCGCGCCAGTACCTGGAGATGCTGGACGCCGAGCTGTCGGTGGCGGACCTGGTGGAGCGCCTGCATGGCACGCCGCACCGTGGCGTCGACCGCAACGACTTGCTGGCGCTGGCCGAACGGCACGGCTACGCGGTGCAATTGAGCGTGGCCGACAGCGGCCGCGGCGTCTTCCACGCGGTGCTGTCCAGGCAAAGCGGTCTGGCGGTCGACTGGAGCGGGCTGTATGAGGGCGCGGTCCTGGCTACGGCGCTGAAGGCCTATGTCAGCCAGCCGTCGCTGTCGGAACTGCATTTCGCGGTGCAGGACAGCATCCGCGAACAACTGCGCCGGCAACTGCCGGACTACATGATGCCGACCCACCTGGTGGTGTTGGAACAGATGCCGCTGACCCCCAACGGCAAGATCGATGTCGCCGCCTTGCCCGCGCCCGAGATACATCGGGGCGAGGGCGGCTACCAGGCGCCGGTCACGCTCACGCAGGCACGCCTGGCCGCTATCTGGGGCAGCGTATTGCGGGTGGAGCAGGTCGGCACGGAGGATAATTTCTTTGAGATGGGCGGCCACTCGCTGCTGGCGACCCAGCTGGTATCCCGCGTGCGCACGGAATTCCATGTGGAGGTGCCGTTGCTGGCGCTGTTCGAGCTGCCCACCGTGGCGGCGCTGGCCGCCCGCATCGACAGCCTGCTGATGGCGCAGGACGGCGCGCAGGAACTGCCGCTGGTGCCGGTCGGCCGCGATGGCCCGCTGGTGCTGTCCCACGCCCAGCAGCGCCTGTGGTTCATCGACCAGTTCGAGCCGGCCAGCTCCATGTACAACATGCCGATTGCACTGCGCCTGAAGGGCGAGCTGGATGTGCAGGCGCTGCGCGGCACCTTGCAGGAGATCGTGCGCAGGCACGAAGCGCTGCGCACCAGCTTTGCCATGGACGGCGGAGTGCCGGTCCAGCGCATCGCCGCCGAACTGCCGCTGCCGCTGCCGGTGCTGTCGCTGAGCGGCATGCCCGCCGACCAGCGCGAAACCGAAGCGCGCCGCCTGGCGCGCGAGGATGCGCGGACCTGCTTCGATCTGTCGACCGGCCCGCTGGTCCGGGCCAGCCTGCTGAAGATGGATGAGCGCGAGCACATCGTGCTGCTCAATATGCACCATATCGTTTCCGACGGCTGGTCGCTGGGCATCCTGGTGAAGGAGGTCGCCGCGCTGTATGCGGCGGCCGTGCAGAACCAGCCATCGCCGTTGCCGGAACTGCCGATCCAGTATCCCGATTTCGCCCACTGGCAGCGCCAGTGGCTCAGCGGGGCGCTGTGCGAACGGCAGCTGGCGTATTGGCGCCATCAGCTGAGCGACGCGCCGGTACGGCTGACGTTGCCGACCGGCCGTCCGCGTCCTGCGCGGCAGAGCCATCGCGGCGCCGCATTGCCGTTCGTGGTGTCGGCGGAGCTGACGGCGGCGCTGAACGCCATCAGCCAGCAAGCCGAATGTACGCTGTTCATGACCCTGACCGCCGCCTTCAGCGTGCTGCTGTCGCGCTACGCGGGACAGGACGACGTCTGCATCGGAACGCCGATCGCCAACCGCAACCGGATCGAGACGGAAGGCTTGATCGGCTTCTTCGTCAATACGCTGGTGTTGCGCATGCGCGTGGCGCCGGAGCAGACATTCGAGCAGTTGCTGGCGGATGCCCGCACGGTCACGCTGGGCGCCTACGCCAACCAGGACGTGCCGTTCGAGCAGTTGGTCGAAATGCTGCAGCCGGAACGTCACCTCAGTCATACGCCGCTGTTCCAGGTGATGCTGGGCCTGCAGAATATGCCGCTGGAGGAACTGACCCTGCCGGGACTGACGCTGCATAACATCGGCAGCGAGAACGTCAACGCCAAGTTCGATCTGACGCTGAACCTGATGGAGGGCGGCGGACGCCTGGCCGGCAGTTTCGGTTTCAATACCGACCTGTTCGACGAATCGACTATCGCCCGCATGGCGGGCCACTTTACCCGTCTGCTGGAAGCCATCGTGGCCGAGCCGGCGCGCCGCCTGCGCGAACTGGAGATGCTCGACGCGGTCGAACGCCGCCAACTGCTGGTGGAGTGGAACGACACGGCGAACACGGTTGCGCCGGCCGGGACGATTCATGCCCGGTTCGAAGCGCGCGCTGCGGCTTCGCCGGACAGCGTGGCGATCGAGTATGACAAGGTATCGCTGACCTACGGCGAGCTGAATGCGCAGGCGAACCGCCTGGCACACCACTTGCGCACGCTGGGCGTGGGCCCGGATGTGCTGGTGGGGCTGTGCGTGGAGCGTTCGCTGGACATGATCGTCGGTCTGCTCGGCATCCTGAAAGCCGGCGGCGCCTACGTGCCGCTGGATCCAGCCTATCCGGCCGACCGCCTGGCGCACATGCTGGAGGATGCGGCACCCGCGGTGCTGCTGACCCAGCAGCGGCTGTTGCCGGCGCTGCCGGCCAGCGACGTGCCTGTATTCCTGCTGGACGCCGACGCTGCATCGCTCGATGCCTGCGACGCCACCAATCCGTCCAGCGCAACGCAAGCCGGCAACCTGGCCTACGTGATCTACACTTCCGGTTCGACTGGCAAGGCGAAAGGCGTGGCCGTCGCGCATGGTTCAGCGCTGAATCTGGTCGACGGCCTGGCCGGCACCGCGTACGCGCAGTTCGGCGACCTGGCCGGCGTGCGCGTGGGCCAGAATGCATCGTTGTCGTTTGATGCCTCGGTCAAGCAATGGCTGCTGCTGACACGGGGTGTGACACTGTGTCCGATCCCGGACCAGGTGCGAGGCGATGGCGAACTGCTGGCGCAAATCATCGCGCAACTGCGTCTGGATGCCTTCGACTGCACGCCATCCCAACTGGGCATGCTGATGCAGTCAGGCGGCGCGGACGCATTGCCTTCCTGCCTGCTGATCGGCGGCGAAGCCATTCCGCAGCAGTTGTGGGAACAGCTCAAACAAGCGCCGGCAAAGCGCAGCTTCAACGTCTACGGACCGACCGAGGCGACCGTGGACACGACCGTGTGCGCCATCGCGGATGCCGGCGCGGTGCCCGTGCTTGGCCGGCCGATTGGCAATGTCCAGGTGTATCTGCTGGATGCGGGCCTCAATCCGGTGCCGGTGGGCGTGGCCGGCGAGCTGCATATCGCCGGCGCCGGACTGGCGCGCGGCTACCTGAATCGCGGCGACCTGACGGCGGACAAATTCATTCCAAATCCGTTCGGCCTGTCAGGCGGGCGTATGTACAAGTCGGGCGACCTGGCGCGCTATCTGGAAGACGGCAGCATCGAATACCTGGGTCGTATCGACCATCAGGTCAAGCTGCGCGGCTTCCGTATCGAACTCGGTGAGATCGAAGCCGCGCTGGCGGTGCTGGAACCGGTGCGCGAAGCGCTGGTGCTGGCGCGCGAGCACGCGGAAGGCGATCGACGCCTGGTGGCCTATCTGGTGGCGCGCGATGGCAAGCAATTGCCGGATGCCGACGGATTGCGCACCGCCTTGCTGGCATCGCTGCCGGAATACATGGTGCCGGCGCACTTCGTGGTGCTGGAGCAGATGCCGCTGACGCCGAACGGCAAAGTGGACCGCAAAGCCTTGCCCGCGCCGGACATGGCGCGCAGCGATGAAGGCTATGTGGCGCCGCGCACGGCGGCCGAGGAAATCCTGGCCGGCATCTGGGCCGGCGTACTCAAACTGGACAAGGTGAGCATCCACGACAACTTCTTCGCGCTGGGCGGCCATTCGCTGCTGGCGACGCAGCTGGTGTCGCAGATCCGCGGCGCGTTCGAAGTGGAACTGCCGCTGCGCGCGGTGTTCGAAGCGCCGACAGTCGCCGGCCTGCTGAAGCGCATGGAATCGGCGCAGCGCGGCCTGACCGTGCCGCCGGTGACGCCTGTGGCACGCAGCGAAGACATGCCCCTGTCGTTCGCGCAGCAGCGGCTGTGGTTCCTGGACCGGCTGGAGCCGGGCAGTGCCTTCTACAACATCCCGGCGGCCGTGCGCCTGAGCGGGCAGCTGGATGTGGCGGCGCTGCACGGCGCCCTCAACGAAATCGTGCGCCGTCACGAGGCGTTGCGCACCTGCTTCGGCAGCGCCAACGACGCGCCGCTGCAGGTGATCGCACCGGTGCTGGAACTGGCGCTGTCCATCGACGACCTGTCGGACCTGCCGCAAGCCGAACGCGAAGCGAAGGCCCGCTGGCTGGCCCAGGACGAGGCGCAGACGCCGTTCGACCTGGCCACCGGCCCGCTGATCCGCGCGCGCCTGCTGCGCCTGAGCGACAGCGAGCACGTGGTGCTGCTGACGGTGCACCACATCGTTTCCGATGGCTGGTCCGCCGGGGTGCTGGTAAAAGAAGTGGCGGTGCTGTACGGCGCCTTTGTCCAGCAGCAGCCGTCGCCGCTGCCGGAACTGCCGGTCCAGTACGCGGACTTCGCGCACTGGCAGCGCCAGTGGCTCAGCGGCGAGGTGCTGCAACAGCAGCTCGACTACTGGCAAGGCCACCTGGCCGGCGCACCGGCCCTGTTGACGCTGCCGACAGACCGTCCGCGCCCGGCGCAGCAAAGCCATCGCGGCGCGATGCTGCCGTTTGCCTTGTCCGCCGCCGCCACGGCCGGCCTCAATGCCTTGAGCCGGCAGGCGAAAAGCACGCTGTTCATGACGCTGACGGCGGCATTCAACGTGCTGCTGTCGCGCTATGCGGGGCAGGACGACATCTGCATCGGTACGCCGATCGCCAACCGCAACCGCGCCGAGACCGAAGGGCTGATCGGCTTCTTCGTCAACACGCTGGTGTTGCGCACCCAGGTCGACAGCGACGCCAGCTTCCTGCAATTGCTCGACCAGGTGCGTGGCAACACGCTGGACGCCTATGCAAACCAGGACGTGCCGTTCGAGCAGCTGGTCGATGTGCTCAAGCCGGAACGCCACCTGAGCCACTCGCCGCTGTTCCAGGTGATGCTGGTACTGCAGAACGCCCCGATGGAGCAATTGAACCTGCCCGGACTGGTGCTGCATGCCATGGGAAGTGAAAACACCGTGGCGAAATTCGACCTGACCCTGAGCCTGGTCGAGCGAGAGCATGGCTTGTACGGCGGCTTCGAATACAACACCGACCTGTTCGATTCGACCACCATCGCGCGCATGGGGGATCATTTCGCCCGTCTGCTGGACGCCATCGTCGCTGCGCCGGACCGCAAGGTCGGTGAGCTGGAATTGTTCGGCGAAGCCGAACGTATCCAGCTGCTGGAGGAATGGAATGACACGGCATGCCCGCCAGCGCCGGCGCAGACGATAGACCGCCTGTTCGAACAACAGGCGGAGAGGTCGCCGCAGGCGCTGGCCGTGGTGTACGAAGGCAGCGAGTTGAGTTACGGCGAGCTGGACGAACGCGCCAACCGGCTGGCGCATTATCTGCGCGAGCAGGGCGTCGGGCCGGAGGTGCTGGTTGGGCTGTACGTCGAGCGTTCGCTGGAAATGATCGTGGGCCTGCTGGCCATCCTGAAGGCAGGTGGCGCCTATCTGCCGCTGGATCCTGCCTATCCGCAGGAGCGGATCGGCTACATGCTGGCCGATGCCAAGCCGCTGCTGTTGTTGACGCAGCAGCATCTGGCCGGCAGCATACCAGCCTCCGGCATCCCGCACTTCTGCCTCGACACGCAATGGCCGGCGGTGCAGGATTTGCCGGCCTCCAGCCCCGCCAAACTGACAGGGCCCGAAAACCTGGCGTATGTGATCTACACCTCCGGTTCCACCGGAGCGCCGAAAGGCGTGCTGCTGAAGCATCGCGGCCTGTGTAATTTGCATCGCATCCAGGAGCGCACCTTCGGAGCGCTCGAACGCCACCGCGTGCTGCAGTTTGCCTCGTTCGGTTTCGACGGCGCGACCTTCGAGATCTTCATGGCGCTGGGCTTCGGCGCCACGCTGTACCTGTGCGCCAAGGACAAGCTGCTGCTTGGCCCGGTGCTGGTACGCACCTTGAAGCAATTGAAGATCACCACCCTGGCGCTGCCGCCGTCGGCATTGAACGCCGTCGATCTGGATGCGGAACTGCAGCTGGAGCGTCTGCTGCTGGTCGGCGAAGCTTGTCCGAAGGAGCTGGTGGACAAGTGGGCAGGCAAGTACCGCGTCTTCAATGGCTATGGTCCGACCGAAGCGACCGTCGCCACGACGGCGCATGTTTGCCAGGCGGGGGCGCCTGCCGCTCCGCCTATCGGCAAGCCGATCGACAACGTTCGCGTTTACGTGCTGGGCAAGGATCTGCAACCGGTGCCGGTCGGCGCGATTGGCGAGTTGTTCATTGCCGGCGAGAGCCTGGGCCGCGGCTATCTGAACCGGCCGGAGCTCACTGCCGATAAATTCCGCCCCGATCCGTTCGGTGCCCAGCCGGGGGCGCGCATGTATGCGTCCGGCGACCTGGCGCGCTACACGGGCGACGGCACGCTCGAATGCGTGGGCCGCGTCGACAGCCAGGTGAAACTGCGCGGCTTCCGCGTCGAATTGGGCGAAATCGAAGCCTGTATCAGGGCACAGGCCGGCGTGCACGATGCAGCGGTGCTGGTGCACCGCGAAGCGTCCGAGGCGGGAAGGCTGGTGGCTTATGTCGTGCCGGCCGAGTCGTCCGAGGAGTTGAATCTGGATGCCTTGCGCAAGGCGCTGGGCGCGGCTTTGCCCGACTACATGGTGCCCGCGCATTTCATGCGCATCGAGGCCATGCCGATGACGGCGCACGGAAAGCTCGACCGTCTGGCCTTGCCTGCTCCCGATTTCAAGCGCGAATCGGCCAATTACGTGGCGCCGTCCACTGCTACCCAGCAGAAGGTGGCCGCCATCTGGCAGGAGCTGCTCAAGTTCGACAAGGTGGGCATACACGATAACTTCTTTGAACTGGGCGGACACTCGCTGCTGGCGGTACAACTGCTGAACAGGATATCCCGTGAGTGTGCCGTTGCGATTCCGTTGGAAGTGATCTTCAAGTCGCAAACGGTCTTCCTGGTTGCGCAGTACATCGACGAATTCAATTTCGCGCGGCAGGCAAAGCCGCTGACGGATGCGCCGGTGGAAGGCAACAAACGGGTGCGCATCTGATGTGATGAATGGTTGACGATGGTTGTGTGGCCGCCCGGCGCGGGCGGCCTTTGACGCTATTGAACTCGCGGATACTGAAACATGAATGTTGTAGAATTTCTCTCTGAATTGCGGCAGGTGGGTGTAACGATTGTTCTGGATCAGGATGAATTGGTATTGGATGGGAGCACCCATCTGATCACCGACGATCTGGTGGAAAAGATACGCGGGCATAAGCAGTTGTTGGTGGACTTCCTGAAGAACGCCACCCGCTATACGCCTATCATCCCGTCGCGCAGCGATCCATGCTGGGCCGGGAATATTCCGCTGTCATTCGCGCAGCAGCGCCTGTGGTTCATCGACCAGCTGGAGCCGGGCAGCGCGTTCTACAACATACCGGCCGCCGTACGCCTGATCGGCACGCTGGACGTGGCGGCGTTGCGTCGCACGGTCAACGAGATCGTGCGCCGGCACGAGGCGCTGCGCACCAGCTTCGGCAGCGTGGACGGCGCGCCGGTGCAGGTGATCGCGCCGGTGCTGGAACTGGCGCTGGAAGCGCAGGACCTGTCGGACCTGCCGCAGGCGGAGCGCGAGGCCAAGGCGCAATGGCTGGTGCAGGACGAGGCGCAGACGCCGTTCGACCTGGCCAACGGCCCGCTGATCCGGGCGCGCCTGCTGCGCCTGGCCGAGACCGAGCATATCGTGCTGCTGACGGTGCACCACATCGTCTCGGACGGCTGGTCGACCGGCGTCCTGGTGCAGGAAGTGGCGGCGCTGTACGCGGCGTATGTGGAGCAGCGGCCGTCGCCGCTGCCGGAACTGCCGATCCAGTACGCGGACTTCGCGCACTGGCAGCGCCAGTGGCTCAGCGGCGAAGTGCTGCAGCGGCAGCTCGATTACTGGCAGCGGCAGCTGGGCGGCGCGCCGACCCTGCTGACATTGCCGACGGACCGTCCGCGCCCGGCGCAGCAAAGCCACCGCGGCGCGGTGCAGGGCTTCGCAGTGTCGCCCGCCACCACGGCGGCGCTCAACACGCTGAGCCGCCAGACGCAAAGCACCTTGTTCATGACACTGACGGCGGCGTTCAATGTGCTGCTGTCGCGCTACGCGGGGCAGGACGACATCTGCATCGGCACGCCGATCGCCAACCGCAACCGCGCCGAGACCGAAGGGCTGATCGGCTTCTTCGTCAACACGCTGGTGCTGCGCACGCAAATTGATCACGGCGCCAACTTCCTGCAGCTGCTCGAGCGGGTGCGCGGCAACACGCTGGACGCCTACGCGCACCAGGACGTGCCGTTCGAGCAGCTGGTCGATGTGCTCAACCCGGAACGCCACCTGAGCCACTCGGCGCTGTTCCAGGTGATGCTGTCGCTGCAGAACACGCCGATGGGAGCGCTGACGCTGCCGGGACTGACGATGCAGGGTCTGGGGGCCGAAGGCGTGAGCGCCAAGTTCGACCTGACGCTGAACCTGACGGAAGGGTCGGACCGCCTGGTGGGCTCCTTCGAATACAACACGGACCTGTTCGACCAGTCGACCATAGCGCGCATGGCGGATCATTTCGTCCGCCTGCTCGACGCGGTCGTGGCCGATCCGGCCTGCCCGGTGGGCAGCCTGCCGATGCTGGGCGAGCAGGAACGGCGCCTGCTGCTGGAGGACTGGAACAGCAGCGAGACGGCGTTCCCGCTCGATCGTTCGTACGCCAGCCTGTTCGCGGAGCGGGCCGCGGCCCATCCGGAGCGGATCGCGGCGGTGTGCGGCGACGCGTCCCTGAGCTACGGCGAACTCGATGCGCGCACGCGGCGCCTGGCGGCGGCGCTGATCGCGGCCGGCGCCGGCACCGACACGGTGGTGGTGCTGGTGGGCGAGCGCAATCTGGCGCTGCTGGCGATGATGATCGGCGTGCTGCGCGCCGGGGCGGCGTTCCTGCCGCTGGAGGTGAACCATCCGGTCGAGCGGCTGCGCGAGATCGTCGCGGGCAGCCGTTCCGGCCTGGCGCTGGTGTCGGCCAGCGGTGCGCCGGTGTATGCGCGCCTG
The DNA here is from genome assembly GCF_001758795.1 of Duganella sp. HH101. Classification (NCBI taxonomy): domain Bacteria; kingdom Pseudomonadati; phylum Pseudomonadota; class Betaproteobacteria; order Burkholderiales; family Oxalobacteraceae; genus Duganella; species Duganella sp. HH101. The sequence goes on from NZ_LRON01000029.1 coordinate 26,558, forward strand.
GCCGAGGGACTGGCGCCGGCGCAGTTGGTGCTGGCGGCCGAGGAGATCTGGCTGGCCGGCGAGGCGCCGGCGCTGGCGCCGCTGGGCGGTCCGGACGACCTGGCCTATGTGATCTCGACCTCGGGCACGACGGGCGTGTCGAAGGGGGCGATGGTCGAGCAGCGGGGCATGCTCAATAATATGTTCGGCAAGCAGCCGATCATCGGCCTGCACGAAGGCGACCGCATCGCGCAGAGCGCGTCGGCGGCGTTCGACATCGCGGTATGGCAGTTCCTGGCCGCGCCGCTGGTGGGCGCGACCACCTGCATCCTGCCCGACGACATCGCCAAGGATCCGCAACGCCTGCCCGAGGCGGTGGACGCGCTGGGCATCACGCTGCTGGAGGTGGTGCCGAGCCTGATGCGCAGCCTGCTCGAAGCGAGCGCCGGGCATGTGACGCTGGCGACGCTGCGCTGGGTGCTGCCGACCGGCGAGGCGCTGCCATTGAAGCTAGCGCAGGACTGGTTCGCGCGCTTCCCGTCGCTGCCGCTGATGAACGTGTACGGCCCGGCGGAGTGCTCGGACGACGTGGCCTACCACGCGATCCATGCGAGCCCCGAGGACGGCGCGGCGATCCCGATCGGCCGGCCGACGGCCAACAACCGGCTCTACATCCTGGATGCGCGGCTGCAGATGGCGCCGATCGGTGTGGCCGGCGAGATCTGCGTGGCCGGCGCCGGCGTGGGCCGGGGCTATTTGAACGATCCGGCGCAGACGGAGAAGGCGTTCGTGGCGCATCCGTTCGAGGCGTCGGGGCGCTTGTACCGGACCGGCGACGTTGGACGCTACCGCGCCGACGGGGTGATGGAGTTCATCGGCCGGATCGACAACCAGGTCAAGGTGCGCGGATTCCGCATCGAGCTGGGCGAGATTGAAACGGCGCTGTCGGCGCTGGAGCCGCTGCGCGACGTGCTGGTGATGGCGCGCGAGGTGAACGGCGACAAGCGCCTGGTGGCGTACCTGGTGGCCCACGAGGGCGCGCAGGTGCCGCCGGTGGCGTCGCTGCGCGCATCGCTGCTGGAGACGCTGCCGGAGTACATGGTGCCGGCGCACTTCGTGGTGCTGGAGCAGATGCCGCTGACGCCGAACGGCAAGGTGGACCGCAAGGCGCTGCCGGCGCCGGACCTGTCGCGCGGCGAGGACGATTATGTGGCGCCGCGCACGGCGGCCGAGGAGATCATGGCCGGCATCTGGGCCGGTGTGCTCAAGCTGGAACAGGTGGGCATGCACGACAACTTCTTCGCGCTGGGCGGTCATTCGCTGCTGGCGACGCAGCTGGTGTCGCAGATCCGCAGCGCGTTCGAGGTGGAACTGCCGCTGCGGGTGGTGTTCGAGGCGCCGACGGCGGCGGGGCTGCTGGCGCGGATGGAGTCCGAGCAGCGTGGCCTGAGCGCGCCGCCGATGGCGCCGGTGGGTCGCGAGGTGGCGTTGCCGCTGTCGTTCGCGCAGCAGCGCCTGTGGTTCATCGACCAGTTCGAGTCGGCCAGTGCGCTGTACAACATCCCTGCGGCGGTGCGCCTGAGCGGCGCGCTGGACGTGGCGGCGTTGCGGCGCACGGTCAACGAGATCGTGCGCCGGCACGAGGCGTTGCGCACCAGCTTTGCCAGCGTGGATGGCACGCCGGTGCAGGTGATCGCGCCGGTGCTGGAACTGTCGCTGGAGGCGCAGGACCTGTCGGAGCTGCCGCAGGCGGAGCGCGAGGCCAAGGCGCAATGGCTGGTGCAGGACGAGGCGCAGACGCCGTTCGACCTGTCCAACGGCCCGCTGATCCGGGCGCGCCTGCTGCGCCTGGGCGAGACCGAGCATATCGTGCTGCTGACGGTGCACCACATCGTCTCGGACGGCTGGTCGACCGGCATCCTGGTGCAGGAAGTGGCGGCGCTGTACGCGGCGTATGTGGAGCAGCGGCCGTCGCCGCTGCCGGAACTGCCGATCCAGTACGCGGACTTCGCGCACTGGCAGCGCCAGTGGCTCAGCGGAGAAGTGCTGCAGCAGCAGTTGAACTACTGGCAGCGGCAGCTGGGCGGCGCGCCGACCCTGCTGACGTTGCCGACGGACCGTCCGCGTCCTGTGCAGCAAAGCCATCGCGGCGCGGTGCAGGGCTTCGCGGTGTCGGCGGCCACCACGGCGGCGCTCAACACGCTGAGCCGGCAGGCGCAAAGCACCTTGTTCATGACGCTGACGGCGGTGTTCAATGTGCTGCTGTCGCGCTACGCGGGGCAGGACGACATCTGCATCGGCACGCCGATCGCCAACCGCAACCGCGCGGAGACGGAAGGGCTGATCGGCTTCTTCGTCAACACGCTGGTGCTGCGCACGCAGGTCGATGGCGGCGAGGGTTTCCTGCAGCTGCTCGACCAGGTGCGGGTGAACATGCTCGATGCTTACGCGCACCAGGACGTGCCGTTCGAGCAGCTGGTGGAAGTGCTCAAGCCGGAACGCCATGTGAGCCATTCGCCGCTGTTCCAGGTGATGCTGGTGCTGCAGAATGCGCCGATGGAGGCGCTGACGCTGCCGGGGTTGACGCTGCGCGGCATGGGCGGCGAGGCGGTGCTGTCGAAGTTCGACATGAGCTTCAATATCAGCGAGGAGGGCGGCCGGCTGTTGGGCGGCATCGAATACAACACCGACCTGTTCGACCAGTCGACGATGGCGCGGATGGCGGGGCACTTCGTGCGCCTGCTGGAGGCGGTCGTGGCCGATCCGCAGCGCCGCATCCGTGACCTGGACATGCTGGACGAGGCCGAGCGCCGCCAGCTGCTGGTGGAGTGGAACGACACCGCCAGCGCGGGCGTCCCGGATGGCACGATCCACGCGCTGTTCGAGCAGCGCGTGGCGGCGTCGCCGGAGAGCGTGGCGCTGGAGTATGAGGATGCGTCGCTGACGTATGGGGAACTCAATGCGCGGGCCAACCGCCTGGCGCACCACCTGCGCACGCTGGGCGTGGGCCCGGATGTGCTGGTGGGCCTGTGCGTGGAGCGTTCGCTGGAGATGATCGTCGGCTTGCTGGCTATCCTGAAGGCCGGCGGCGCCTACGTGCCGCTGGACCCAGCTTATCCTGCCGACCGCCTGGCCTACATGCTGGAGGATGCAGCGCCTGCGGTGCTGTTGACGCAACAGCGCCTGTTGCCTGCGCTGCCGGCCGGCGATGTGCCGGTGTTCCTGCTGGACGCCGATGCGGCATCGCTCGATGCCTGCGACGCCACCAATCCGTCCAGCGAAACGCAGGCCGGCAACCTGGCCTACGTGATCTACACATCCGGTTCGACCGGACGGCCAAAGGGCAGTCTGCTGCAGCATGAAAACGTGCTGCGCCTGTTCAGCATGACCGACGAGTGGTTCGGCTTCAATGCCGAAGATGTGTGGACGCTGTTCCACTCGTACGCCTTCGATTTCTCGGTTTGGGAAATCTGGGGCGCGCTGCTGTACGGTGGCCGTCTGGTCATCGTGCCATACCTGGTTTCGCGCTCGCCCGATCAATTCCACGGCTTGCTGGTGCGTGCGGGCGTGACGGTGTTGAACCAGACGCCATCGGCATTCCAGCAACTGGTGGAAGCCGATCGCCATCAGGCCGGGGCTTCCGCCCTGCGCCTGCGGCATGTGATCTTCGGCGGCGAGGCGCTCAACCGCGCCGCGCTGGCCCCATGGTTCGACAAGCATGGCTACGAAGCGCCGGCGCTGACGAATATGTACGGCATCACCGAGACCACGGTTCACGTCACGCGGCAGTTGCTGCAGCAGGACGGCACGGCATCCAATTCGGTCGGCAGGCCGATTCCCGATCTGGCGTCGTACATTCTGGATGCTGGCTTGAACCCCGTGCCGGTGGGCGTGGCTGGTGAGCTGCATATCGCCGGCGCAGGCCTGGCGCGGGGTTACTTGAACCGGGGCGACCTGACGGCCGATCGGTTCATTCCGAACCCGTTCGGCGCGGCCGGCAGCCGCCTGTACAAGTCGGGCGACCTGGCGCGTTACCTGGAAGACGGCAGCATCGAGTACCTGGGCCGTATCGACCACCAGGTCAAGCTGCGCGGCTTCCGTATCGAGCTCGGTGAAATCGAAGCCGCGCTGGCGTCGCTTGAACCGGTGCGCGAAGCGCTGGTGCTGGCGCGCGAGGACGTGGCGGGCGACAAACGCCTGGTTGCGTATCTGGTCGCGCACGATGGCGAGCAATTGCCCGACGCGGCAGGCCTGCGCGCGGCGCTGCTGGAGTCGCTGCCGGAATACATGGTGCCGGCGCACTTCGTGGTGCTGGAGCAGATGCCGCTGACGTCGAACGGCAAGGTGGACCGCAAGGCGCTGCCGGTGCCGGAACTGGCGCGCAGCGAAGATGGTTATGTGGCGCCGCGCACGGCGGCCGAGGAGATCATGGCCGGTATCTGGGCCGGTGTGCTCAAGCTTGACAAAGTAGGTCTGCACGACGACTTCTTCGCGCTGGGCGGCCACTCGCTGCTGGCGACGCAGCTGGTGTCGCAGATCCGCAGCGCGTTCGAAGTCGAACTGCCGTTGCGGGCGGTGTTCGAAGCGCCGACCATCGCCGGACTGATGCCGCAGCTCGATGCGGTGCTGGGTGGCTTGCTGGCGGCGCCGATGGTGCCGGTCGGCCGCGACGCGGCCATGCCGCTGTCGTTCGCGCAACAGCGCCTGTGGTTCATCGACCAGCTGGAGCCGGGCAGCGGGTTTTATAACATTCCGCTGGCGGTACGCCTGAGCGGCGCGCTGGACGTGGCGGCGTTGCGGCGCACGGTCAACGAGATCGTGCGCCGGCACGAGGCGCTGCGCACCAGCTTTGCCAGCGTGGACGGCACGCCGGTGCAGGTGATCGCGCCGGTGCTGGAACTGTCGCTGGAGGCGCAGGACCTGTCGGAGCTGCCGCAGGCGGAGCGCGAGGCCAAGGCGCAATGGCTGGTGCAGGACGAGGCGCAGACGCCGTTCGACCTGTCCAACGGCCCGCTGATCCGGGCGCGCCTGCTGCGCCTGGGCGAGACCGAGCATATCGTGCTGCTGACGGTGCACCACATCGTCTCGGACGGCTGGTCGACCGGCATCCTGGTGCAGGAAGTGGCGGCGCTGTACGCGGCGTATGTGGAGCAGCGGCCGTCGCCGCTGCCGGAACTGCCGATCCAGTACGCGGACTTCGCGCACTGGCAGCGCCAGTGGCTCAGCGGCGAAGTGCTGCAGCAGCAGTTGAACTACTGGCAGCGGCAGCTGGGCGGCGCGCCGACCCTGCTGACGTTGCCGACGGACCGTCCGCGTCCTGTGCAGCAAAGCCATCGCGGCGCGGTGCAGGGCTTCGCAGTGTCGGCGGCCACCACGGCGGCGCTCAACACGCTGAGCCGGCAGGCGCAAAGCACCTTGTTCATGACGCTGACGGCGGTGTTCAATGTGCTGCTGTCGCGCTACGCGGGCCAGGACGACATCTGCATCGGCACGCCGATCGCCAACCGCAACCGCGCGGAGACGGAAGGGCTGATCGGCTTCTTCGTCAACACGCTGGTGCTGCGCACGAAGGTCGATGGCGGCGAGGGCTTCCTGCAGCTGCTCGACCAGGTGCGCGTGAACATGCTCGATGCGTACGCGCACCAGGACGTGCCGTTCGAGCAGCTGGTGGAAGTGCTCAAGCCGGAACGCCATGTGAGCCATTCGCCGCTGTTCCAGGTGATGCTGGTGCTGCAGAATGCGCCGATGGAGGCGCTGACGCTACCGGGGTTGACGCTGCGCGGCATGGGCGGCGAGGCGGTGCTGTCGAAGTTCGACATGAGCTTCAATATCAGCGAGGAGGGCGGCCGGCTGTTGGGCGGCATCGAATACAACACCGACCTGTTCGACCAGTCGACGATGGCGCGGATGGCGGGGCACTTCGTGCGCCTGCTGGAGGCGGTCGTGGCCGATCCGCAGCGCCGCATCCGGGACCTGGACATGCTGGACGAGGCCGAGCGCCGCCAGCTGCTGGTGGAGTGGAACGACACCGCCAGCGCGGGCGTCCCGTATGGCACGATCCACGCGCTGTTCGAGCAGCGCGCGGCGGCGTCGCCGGAGAGCGTGGCGCTGGAGTATGAGGATGCGTCGCTGACGTATGGGGAACTCAATGCGCGGGCCAACCGCCTGGCGCACCATTTGCGCACGCTGGGCGTGGGCCCGGATGTGCTGGTGGGCCTGTGCGTCGAGCGTTCGCTGGAAATGATCGTCGGCTTGCTCGGCATCCTGAAGGCCGGCGGCGCCTACGTGCCGCTGGACCCTGCCTATCCTGCCGACCGCCTGGCCTATATGCTGGAGGATGCAGCGCCTGCGGTGCTGCTGACGCAACAGCATCTGTTGTCGGCGCTGCCGGCCGGCGATGTGCCGGTGTTCCTGCTGGACGCCGATGCGGCATCGCTCGATGCCTGCGACGCCACCAATCCGTCCACCGAAACGCGGGCCGGCAACCTGGCCTATGTGATCTACACCTCCGGTTCGACCGGACGGCCGAAGGGCGTGGCGATCAGCCATGCCAGCCTGAATAATCTCATCGCATGGCATTGCCGGACCTTCGAACTGAGCGAAGGCAAACGCTCGTCGACCACAGCGAGCATTGCGTTTGACGCCTGCACCTGGGAAGTCTGGCCACCGTTGTGCAGTGGCGGAAGCCTGATCCTGCCGCCGCATTTGTGCGCAAAAGATCCGGAGTATCTGCTCAGCTGGTGGAGCGAAGCGCGCCTGGACGTCAGCTTCCTGACGACGCCCCTGGCGGAGATGGCGATGGCGCGCGGCTATGAGCTGGCGTCGTTGCAGCACCTGCTGATCGGTGGCGACGCTCTGCGACAGCGACCTGCTGCCTGGCCAGCTTACGCGCTGGTGAATAATTACGGTCCTACCGAAAATACCGTAGTGGCGACTTCCGGTGTGTTGCATGCCACCGACATGGTCCTGCACATCGGCCGTCCTATCGCCAATACGCAAATTCATATTCTCGATACGGGGCTGAACCCTGTGCCGGTGGGCGTTGCGGGCGAACTGCATATCGCCGGCGATGGCCTGGCGCGCGGTTATGTCAACCGTGGCGACCTGACGGCGGACAAATTCATACCGAATCCGTTCGGCGTTGCGGGCAGCCGCATGTACAAGTCGGGCGACCTGGCCCGTTATCTGCAGGATGGCAGCATCGAATACCTGGGGCGCATCGACCATCAGGTCAAGCTGCGCGGCTTCCGCATTGAGCTGGGCGAGATCGAAACCGCGCTCGGTTTGCTGGCATCTGTGCGCGAAGCGCTGGTACTGGCGCGTGAGGACGTGGCTGGCGACAAGCGCCTGGTCGCATATCTGGTCGCGCACGATGGCGAGCAATTGCCTGACGCCGCCGGACTGCGCACCGCCTTGTTGGCATCGCTGCCGGAATACATGGTGCCGGCGCACTTCGTGGTGCTGGACCAGCTGCCATTGACGCCGAACGGCAAGGTGGACCGCAAAGCCTTGCCTGCGCCGGACATGGCGCGAAGCGAAGACGCTTACGTGGCGCCACGTAACGCAGTCGAGGAGACCATGGCGGGCATCTGGGCCGGCGTGCTCAATCTGGACCAGGTGGGCGTGCATGAAAACTTCTTCTCGCTTGGCGGACATTCGCTGCTGGCGATTACGCTGGTGGAGCGTATGCGCCGCGCCGGCCTGAATGTCGATGTGAGGACCCTGTTTGGCTCGCCAACCATAGCAGCTCTCGCGGATGCCGTCGGTGCATCGGACGGCGAGATCGTGGTGCCGGCCAACGGCATCCTGGCTGGCTGCACGGCGATCACTCCGGAGATGCTGACGCTGGTCAAACTGGACGAGCAGGAGATCGCGCGCGTGGTCGCAGCGGTTCCGGGCGGCGCCGCCAATATCCAGGATATCTATCCGCTGGCGCCGCTGCAGGAAGGTATCCTGTTCCACCACATGATGAACGAAGAGGGCGACGCTTATCTGCTGCCGCACCTGATGCAGTTCGACAGCCGCGAACGGCTTGACGGATTCGTGTTGGCCCTGAATATGGTCATTGCCCGCCATGACATCCTGCGTACAGCCCTGCACTGGGAAGGATTGAATGAAGCGGTGCAGGTGGTATGGCGCGAGGCTGCGCTGGTGGCCGAGCAAGCCGACCTGGATGACGCTGCCGACGTGGCGAAGGAACTGGCGGAACGTTATCATCCGCGGCACTACCGCCTGGACGTGCGCCAGGCGCCGTTGATGCGCGCCTTTGCGGCGCAGGACAAGCACAAAGGCCGCTGGCTGCTGCAGATCCTGGCGCACCACCTGGCGATCGACCATAGCACCTTGGATATGCTGGTCGCGGAGGTGCGCCTGCTGCTGCAAGGCCGCTCCGCAGAGCTGCCGCCGGCGCTGCCGTTCCGTAATTTCGTCGCCCAAGCGCGTCTGGGTGTGAGCCAGGCGGAACACGAGGCTTACTTCAGCGCGATGCTGGCGGACGTGGACGAGCCGACAGCGCCATTCGGCCTGCTTGATGTGCAGGGCGACGGGACCGGCATCGTGCAATCGCAGCGCATGCTCGATGGCGTTCTGGCACAGCGCTTGCGCCGTCAGGCGCGGCAGTTGGGCGTCAGCGCCGCAAGCGTCATGCATCTGGCGTGGGCGCAGGTGCTGGCCAAGGTATCCGGCCGCGACGACGTGGTGTTCGGTACCGTGCTGCTGGGCCGTATGGCCGGCGGCGAAGATGCCGCCAGCGTGCTGGGGATGTTCATTAACACGCTGCCCGTGCGTTTCAAGCTCGCGGAACAAGACGTCGCCCGCAGCGTGCGCGCTGCGCATGATTTGCTGACGCAGCTGCTGCGTCATGAGCACGCATCGCTGGCGCTTGCGCAGCGTTGCAGCGGTGTGAGGGCGCCGATGCCATTGTTCTCGGCGTTGCTCAATTACCGACACAGCGTGGCGCATCAGGCGGTAGCTGCGGATGCGGATACGACATGGCAAGGCGTTTCGATGCTCAGCAGCGAAGAGCGCAGCAATTATCCATTCACCTTGTCGATTGACGATTTGGGCCAGGACTTTGCGTTGACGGTGCAGGTCGATGCGGCGGCGTCGGCGCAACGGGTAGGCGATTACATGCAGACGGCGCTGGAGCAGCTGGTGTTGGCGCTGGAGGAAGCGCCAGCCAGCACGGTCAGCGGCTTGGACGTCGTCCCCCCGGCCGAACTTCATCAGATGCTGGTGGAGTGGAACGACACCGCCAGCGCGGACGTCCCGGATGGCACGATCCACGCGCTGTTCGAGCAGCGCGCGGCGGCGTCGCCGGAGAGCGTGGCGCTGGAGTATGAAGATGCGTCGCTGACGTATGGCGAACTCAATGCGCGGGCGAACCTCCTGGCGCATCATTTGCGCACGCTGGGCGTGGGCCCGGATGTGCTGGTGGGCCTGTGCGTGGAGCGTTCGCTGGAAATGATCGTCGGCTTGCTCGGCATCCTGAAGGCCGGCGGCGCCTACGTGCCGCTGGACCCTGCCTATCCTGCCGACCGCCTGGCCTACATGCTGGAGAATGCAGCGCCTGCGGTGCTGCTGACGCAACAGCATCTGTTGTCGGCGCTGCCGGCCGGCGATGTGCCGGTGTTCCTGCTGGACGCCGATGCGGCATCGCTCGATGCCTGCGACGCCACCAATCCGTCCGCCGGGACGCAGGCCGGCAACCTGGCCTACGTGATCTACACTTCCGGTTCGACCGGACGGCCGAAAGGCACGCTGCTTTCGCACGCCAACCTTTGCCATCTGGCGCACGCACAGGCGTTGGCGTTCGGTGTCGGGCCGGCGCAGCGGGTGCTGCAGTTCGCGTCCCTGAACTTCGACGCATCGACATGGGAAATCTTCATGGCGCTGTCGGCCGGCGCCACCCTGTGCCTGGCCGGCCGTGAGCAGCTGATGCCGGGCGCCGCGCTGGAATCGACCTTGCAGAAGCTGGCGATCAATCATGTGACGTTGCCGCCTGTTGCGTTGGGACTGATGTCGAGCCGCGCGCTGGCGGCGGTGGAAACGCTGATCGTCGCTGGCGAAGCGTGCAGCAGAACCTTGGTGGACGAGTGGGCACAGGAGCGCCGCTTCTTCAACGCCTACGGTCCGACCGAAGCGACGGTATGCGCATCGGTCCATCATTGCCTGGTGGGGCAAGAGGGTCAGCCTCCGATAGGCACGCCGATCGCCAACGTTCAGCTGTATATCCTGAATGCGCGTCTCGAACCGGTGCCTGTGGGCGTGGCTGGTGAGCTGCATATCGCCGGCGCAGGCCTGGCGCGGGGTTACTTGAACCGGGGCGACCTGACGGCCGACCGCTTCATTCCGAACCCGTTCGGTGCGACAGGTTCCCGTATGTACAAGTCGGGCGACCTGGCGCGCTACCTGGAAGACGGCAGCATCGAGTACCTGGGCCGTATCGACCACCAGGTCAAGCTGCGCGGCTTCCGTATCGAACTCGGTGAAATCGAAGCCGCGCTGGCGTCGCTGGAGCCGGTGCGCGAAGCGCTGGTGCTGGCGCGCGAGGACGTGGCGGGCGACAAACGCCTGGTCGCGTATCTGGTCGCGCACGATGGCGAGCAATTGCCCGACGCGGCGGGCCTGCGCGCGGCGCTGCTGGAGTCCCTGCCGGAATACATGGTGCCGGCGCACTTCGTGGTGCTGGAGCAGATGCCGCTCACGTCGAACGGCAAGGTGGACCGCAAGGCGCTGCCGGTGCCGGAACTGGCGCGCAGCGAAGACGGTTATGTGGCGCCGCGCACGGCGGCCGAGGAGATCATGGCCGGTATCTGGGCCGGTGTACTCAAGCTTGACAAAGTAGGTCTGCACGACGACTTCTTCGCGCTGGGCGGCCACTCGCTGCTGGCGACGCAGCTGGTGTCGCAGATCCGCAGCGCGTTCGAAGTCGAACTGCCGCTGCGGGCGGTGTTCGAAGCGCCGACCATCGCCGGACTGATGCCGCAGCTGGATGCGGTGCTGGGTGGCTTGCTGGCGGCGCCGATGGTGCCGGTCGGCCGCGATGCGGCCATGCCGCTGTCGTTCGCGCAACAGCGCCTGTGGTTCATCGACCAGCTGGAGCCGGGCAGCGGGTTTTATAACATTCCGCTGGCGGTACGCCTGAGCGGCACGCTGGACGTTGCGGCCTTGCGCCGCACGGTCAACGAGATCGTGCGCCGGCACGAGGCGCTGCGCACCAGCTTCGGCAGCGTGGACGGAGCGCCGGTGCAGGTGATCGCGCCGGTGCTGGAATTGGCGCTGGAAGCGCAGGACCTGTCGGACCTGCCGCAGGCGGAGCGCGAGGCCAAGGCGCAATGGCTGGTGCAGGACGAGGCGCACACGCCGTTCGACCTGGCCAACGGCCCGCTGATCCGGGCGCGCCTGCTGCGCCTGGCCGAGACCGAGCATATCGTGCTGCTGACGGTGCACCACATCGTCTCGGATGGCTGGTCGACCGGCATCCTGGTGCAGGAAGTGGCGGCGCTGTATGCCGCCTTTGTGGAGCAGCGGCCGTCGCCGCTGCCGGAACTGCCGATCCAGTACGCGGACTTCGCGCACTGGCAGCGCCAGTGGCTCAGCGGCGAAGTGCTGCAGCGGCAGCTCGATTACTGGCAGCGGCAGCTGGGCGGCGCGCCGACCCTGCTGACATTGCCGACGGACCGTCCGCGTCCTGCGCAGCAAAGCCATCGCGGCGCGGTGCAGGGCTTCGCGCTGTCGCCCGCCACCACGGCGGCGCTCAACACGCTGAGCCGCCAGACGCAAAGCACCTTGTTCATGACGCTGACGGCGGCATTCAATGTGCTGCTGTCGCGCTACGCGGGGCAGGACGACATCTGCATCGGCACGCCGATCGCCAACCGCAACCGCGCCGAGACCGAAGGGCTGATCGGCTTCTTCGTCAACACGCTGGTGCTGCGCACCCGCGTGGACGCCGACGCCGGCTTCCTGCAGCTGCTCGAACAGGTGCGCGGCAACACGCTGGACGCCTACGCGCACCAGGACGTGCCGTTCGAGCAGCTGGTCGATGTGCTCAACCCGGAACGCCACCTGAGCCACTCGGCGCTGTTCCAGGTGATGCTGTCGCTGCAGAACACGCCGATGGGAGCGCTGACGCTGCCGGGGCTGACGATGCAGGGGCTGGGGGCCGAAGGCGTGAGCGCCAAGTTCGACCTGACGCTGAACCTGACGGAAGGGTCGGACCGCCTGGTGGGCTCCTTCGAATACAACACGGACCTGTTCGACCAGTCGACCATAGCGCGCATGGCGGATCATTTCGTCCGCCTGCTCGACGCGGTCGTGGCCGATCCGGCCTGCCCGGTGGGCAGCCTGCCGATGCTGGGCGAGCAGGAACGGCGCCTGCTGCTGGAGGACTGGAACAGCAGCGAGACGGCGTTCCCGCTCGATCGTTCGTACGCCAGCCTGTTCGCGGAGCGGGCCGCGGCCCATCCGGAGCGGATCGCGGCGGTGTGCGGCGACGCGTCCCTGAGCTACGGCGAACTCGATGCGCGCACGCGGCGCCTGGCGGCGGCGCTGATCGCGGCCGGCGCCGGCACCGACACGGTGGTGGTGCTGGTGGGCGAGCGCAATCTGGCGCTGCTGGCGATGATGATCGGCGTGCTGCGCGCCGGGGCGGCGTTCCTGCCGCTGGAGGTGAACCATCCGGTCGAGCGGCTGCGCGAGATCGTCGCGGGCAGCCGTTCCGGCCTGGCGCTGGTGTCGGCCAGCGGTGCGCCGGTGTATGCGCGCCTGGCCGAGGGACTGGCGCCGGCGCAGTTGGTGCTGGCGGCCGAGGAGATCTGGCTGGCCGGCGAGGCGCCGGCGCTGGCGCCGCTGGGCGGTCCGGACGACCTGGCCTATGTGATCTCGACCTCGGGCACGACGGGCGTGTCGAAGGGGGCGATGGTCGAGCAGCGGGGCATGCTCAATAATATGTTCGGCAAGCAGCCGATCATCGGCCTGCACGAAGGCGACCGCATCGCGCAGAGCGCGTCGGCGGCGTTCGACATCGCGGTGTGGCAGTTCCTGGCCGCGCCGCTGGTGGGCGCGACCACCTGCATCCTGCCCGACGACATCGCCAAGGATCCGCAACGCCTGCCCGAGGCGGTGGACGCGCTGGGCATCACGCTGCTGGAGGTGGTGCCGAGCCTGATGCGCAGCCTGCTCGAAGCGAGCGCCGGGCATGTGACGCTGGCGACGCTGCGCTGGGTGCTGCCGACCGGCGAGGCGCTGCCATTGAAGCTGGCGCAGGACTGGTTCGCGCGCTTCCCGTCGCTGCCTCTGATGAACGTGTACGGCCCGGCGGAGTGCTCGGACGACGTGGCCTACCACGCGATCCATGCGAGCCCCGAGGACGGCGCGGCGATCCCGATCGGCCGGCCGACGGCCAACAACCGGCTCTACATCCTGGATGCGCGGCTGCAGATGGCGCCGATCGGTGTGGCCGGCGAGATCTGCGTGGCCGGCGCCGGCGTGGGCCGGGGCTACTTGAACGATCCGGCGCAGACGGAGAAGGCGTTCGTGGCGCATCCGTTCGAGGCGTCGGGGCGCTTGTACCGGACCGGCGACGTTGGACGCTACCGCGCCGACGGGGTGATGGAGTTCATCGGCCGGATCGACAATCAGGTCAAGGTGCGCGGATTCCGCATCGAGCTGGGCGAGATTGAAACGGCGCTGTCGGCGCTGGAGCCGCTGCGCGACGTGCTGGTGATGGCGCGCGAGGTGAACGGCGACAAGCGCCTGGTGGCGTACCTGGTGGCCCACGAGGGCGCGCAGGTGCCGCCGGTGGCGTCGCTGCGCGCATCGCTGCTGGAGACGCTGCCGGAGTACATGGTGCCGGCGCACTTCGTGGTGCTGGAGCAGATGCCGCTGACGCCGAACGGCAAGGTGGACCGCAAGGCGCTGCCGGCGCCGGAGCTGTCGCGCGGCGAGGACGATTATGTGGCGCCGCGCACGGCGGCCGAGGAGATCATGGCCGGCATCTGGGCCGGTGTGCTCAAGCTGGAACAGGTGGGCATGCACGACAACTTCTTCGCGCTGGGCGGTCATTCGCTGCTGGCGACGCAGCTGGTGTCGCAGATCCGCAGCGCGTTCGAGGTGGAACTGCCGCTGCGGGTAGTGTTCGAGGCGCCGACGGCGGCGGGGCTGCTGGCGCGGATGGAGTCCGAGCAGCGTGGCCTGAGCGCGCCGCCGATGGCGCCGGTGGGTCGCGAGGTGGCGTTGCCGCTGTCGTTCGCGCAGCAGCGCCTGTGGTTCATCGACCAGTTCGAGTCGGCCAGTGCGCTGTACAACATCCCTGCGGCGGTGCGCCTGAGCGGCGCGCTGGACGTGGCGGCGTTGCGGCGCACGGTCAACGAGATCGTGCGCCGGCACGAGGCGCTGCGCACCAGCTTTGCCAGCGTGGACGGCACGCCGGTGCAGGTGATCGCGCCGGTGCTGGAACTGTCGCTGGAGGCGCAGGACCTGTCGGAGCTGCCGCAGGCGGAGCGCGAGGCCAAGGCGCAATGGCTGGTGCAGGACGAGGCGCAGACGCCGTTCGACCTGTCCAACGGCCCGCTGATCCGGGCGCGCCTGCTGCGCCTGGGCGAGACCGAGCATATCGTGCTGCTGACGGTGCACCACATCGTCTCGGACGGCTGGTCGACCGGCATCCTGGTGCAGGAAGTGGCGGCGCTGTACGCGGCGTATGTGGAGCAGCGGCCGTCGCCGCTGCCGGAACTGCCGATCCAGTACGCGGACTTCGCGCACTGGCAGCGCCAGTGGCTCAGCGGCGAAGTGCTGCAGCAGCAGTTGAACTACTGGCAGCGGCAGCTGGGCGGCGCGCCGACCCTGCTGACGTTGCCGACGGACCGTCCGCGTCCTGTGCAGCAAAGCCATCGCGGCGCGGTGCAGGGCTTCGCAGTGTCGGCGGCCACCACGGCGGCGCTCAACACGCTGAGCCGGCAGGCGCAAAGCACCTTGTTCATGACGCTGACGGCGGTGTTCAATGTGCTGCTGTCGCGCTACGCGGGCCAGGACGACATCTGCATCGGCACGCCGATCGCCAACCGCAACCGCGCGGAGACGGAAGGGCTGATCGGCTTCTTCGTCAACACGCTGGTGCTGCGCACGCAGGTCGATGGCGGCGAGGGCTTCCTGCAGCTGCTCGACCAGGTGCGCGTGAACATGCTCGATGCGTACGCGCACCAGGACGTGCCGTTCGAGCAGCTGGTGGAAGTGCTCAAGCCGGAACGCCATGTGAGCCATTCGCCGCTGTTCCAGGTGATGCTGGTGCTGCAGAATGCGCCGACGGAGACGCTGACGCTGCCGGGGTTGACGCTGCGCGGCATGGGCGGCGAGGCGGTGCTGTCGAAGTTCGACATGAGCTTCAATATCAGCGAGGAGGGCGGCCGGCTGTTGGGCGGCATCGAATACAACACCGACCTGTTCGACCAGTCGACGATGGCGCGGATGGCGGGGCACTTCGTGCGCCTGCTGGAGGCGGTCGTGGCCGATCCGCAGCGCCGCATCCGGGACCTGGACATGCTGGACGAGGCCGAGCGCCGCCAGCTGCTGGTGGAGTGGAACGACACCGCCAGCGCGGGCGTCCCGGGTGGCACGATCCACGCGCTGTTCGAGCAGCGCGCTGCGGCGTCGCCGGAGAGCGTGGCGCTTGAGTATGAGGATGCGTCGCTGACGTATGGCGAACTCAATGCGTCGGCGAACCGCCTGGCTCACCACCTGCGTACGCTGGGCGTCGGTCCGGATGTGCTGGTGGGCCTGTGCGTCGAGCGTTCGCTGGAAATGATCGTCGGCTTGCTGGCGATCCTGAAGGCCGGCGGCGCTTACGTGCCGCTGGACCCGGCCTATCCGGCCGACCGCCTGGCCTACATGCTGGAGGATGCGGCGCCTGCGGTGCTGCTGACGCAACAGCGCCTGTTGTCTGCGCTGCCGGCCGGCGATGTACCGGTGTTCCTGCTGGACGCCGACGCGGCATCGCTCGATGCCTGCGACGCCACCAATCCGTCCACCGAAACGCAGGCCGGCAACCTGGCCTATGTGATCTACACGTCCGGTTCGACCGGACGGCCGAAAGGCACGCTGCTTTCGCACG
Source organism: Duganella sp. HH101 (assembly GCF_001758795.1). NCBI lineage: Bacteria > Pseudomonadati > Pseudomonadota > Betaproteobacteria > Burkholderiales > Oxalobacteraceae > Duganella > Duganella sp. HH101. Next base: position 42,648 of record NZ_LRON01000029.1, read on the forward strand.
CCAACCTTTGTCATCTGGCGCACGCACAGGCGTTGGCGTTCGGTGTCGGGCCGGCGCAGCGGGTGCTGCAGTTCGCATCCCTGAACTTCGACGCATCGACCTGGGAAATCTTCATGGCGCTGGCGGCCGGCGCCACCCTGTGCCTGGCCGGCCGTGAGCAGCTGATGCCGGGCGCCGCGCTGGAATCGACCTTGCAGAAGCTGGCGATCAATCACGTGACGTTGCCGCCTGTTGCGTTGGGACTGATGTCGAGCCGCGCGCTGGCGGCGGTGGAAACGCTGATCGTCGCTGGCGAAGCGTGCAGCAGGACGCTGGTGGACGAGTGGGCGCAGGAGCGCCGCTTCTTCAACGCCTACGGTCCGACCGAAGCGACGGTATGCGCATCGGTCCATCATTGCCTGGCGGGGCAAGAGGGTCAGCCTCCGATAGGCACGCCGATCGCCAACGTCCAGCTGTATATCCTGGACGCGGGTCTCGAACCGGTGCCGGTGGGCGCGGCGGGCGAACTGCATATCGCCGGCGCAGGCCTGGCGCGGGGTTACTTGAACCGGGGCGACCTGACGGCCGAACGGTTCATTCCGAACCCGTTCGGTGCGACAGGTTCCCGTATGTACAAGTCGGGCGACCTGGCGCGCTACCTGGAAGACGGCAGCATCGAGTATCTGGGCCGTATCGACCATCAGGTCAAGCTGCGCGGCTTCCGTATCGAGCTCGGTGAAATCGAAGCCGCGCTGGCGGCGCTGGAACCGGTGCGCGAAGTGCTGGTGATGGCGCGCGAAGACGTGGCGGGCGACAAACGCCTGGTCGCGTATCTGGTCGCGCATGATGGCGCCCAGTTGCCCGACGCGGCAGGATTGCGCGCGGCGCTGCTGGAGTCCCTGCCGGAATACATGGTGCCGGCGCACTTCGTGGTGCTGGAGCAGATGCCGCTGACGCCGAACGGCAAGGTGGACCGCAAGGCGCTGCCGGTGCCGGAACTGGCGCGCAGCGAGGACGAGTATGTGGGACCGCGCACGCCAACCGAAGAGGTACTCAACGCAATCTGGCTGGACATGCTCAAGCTTGAACGGGTCGGCATCTTCGACGACTTCTTCGTCATGGGCGGCCATTCGCTGCTGGCCGCGCAATTGCTTTCGCGCGTGAAGCGTGTCTTCAATGTCGAGATCCCGCTGCGCGACTTCTTCGCCGCACCGAACCAGGCCGGCCTTGCGGCTTTGCTGGATCAGCAATCGCGGGCGGAGCGCCAGCCATCGAGCCTGGTTCTGGTGCGTCCCGGCGCTGGGCCGCTGCCATTGTTCCTGACCCATCCCAATGGCGGCGAGGTGCATTACGCGTTCGCGCTGGCGCCGCATATCGACAGCGACGTGGCCATCTGCGGCCTGGCGGCATACGGCTTCCTGGAAGGCGAGACGCCGTTCACGTCGGTGGAAGCGATGGCTGCCCACTATATCGCTGCGATACGCAAGGTGCAGGCCGAGGGGCCATACCGGATCGCCGGTTATTCGTCGGGCGGCTTGCTCGCCTATGAAATGGCGCATCAGCTGGTGGCCGGCGGCGAGGAGGTGGAGTTCCTCGGCCTGCTCGACAGCCACCACGATCCCGAACTGCGCGAGCAGGTGTATCGCACGGAAGTACCGGTGTTCGACGACCGGGAGGCGCTCCTGCAAAAACTGACGCAGCGTCTGCCGGAAGCCCAGCATGCGCTGCTGGATACCGTTGCGCAAGCGGCGGATCTGGCGGCGATGGTCAAGTTGTGTGAGCAGTTCAGGCTGCTGCCGGAAGACACCGATGCCGCTACCGTGCGCCGCTATCTGGCGGTCGAGCACGAGGGCGCGATGGCGGTCATTAACTATGTTGCGCCGCCGCTATCCGTGCCCACCACGCTGTTCAGGGCGGAAGAGGGTGACAACCAGGATCCGCATTCGGGTTGGGGGGCGCTGCTGGGGGATGCGCTGCAGGTGGTTCCGGTCGACGGCAGCCACTTGTCGATTATCCAGCCGCCACATGTCGCAGCCCTGGGGGCGGCCATTTCCAGCGCCATCAGGAAGCTTTCGTACATGCCCTGAGCGCCGTGCCGGCGGCTTCATTGCCGCCGCGTTCCGGATGGCCGGTATCGCCTGTTTCTTTCGTCGTTGTTAGACAAAAAAAAGCCGCAGCGCCCTGTGCGGGCGCTGCGGCGGTTTAGCAATCCGGCTGGCGGATTAGAACGCGTAACGCGCGTTCACATACACATAACGTCCCACGACATCGTTCAAGCCTTGCACATAGGTGTTCACGTTAGCCGTGTTGGCATACACCATGGCCTTGTCGAACGCGTTGTTGACGCCTACGTTCACCGTCAGCTTGGGGCTGACCTTGGTGCTGTAGTTCAGATCCCAGACGGTGTACGAAGGAATGCGTGCGTTCGTCACGGCCGCATCCTGCGTGTGCGTAGGATCGTCGATGTTGAGCGTGCTGGCGGCGGTGCGTGCCGTTGCGGAGAACTGGCTCGTACCATACTCATACGCGGTGCTGAACGAATTGCTCCAGCGCGGATGGTAGATCGAGTCCAGGCGGCTGACCGGCGCATCGTTAGGCGTGATGCTCTGATCGTACTTCAGCGTGCGGTTGATCACTTCGTTGAAGCGCAGCTTGCCGTAAGCGCCCAGCGACAGATCGTATTTCAGGTTCATGTCGAAACCGGAAATCTTGGTCTGGCCGACGTTGCTGTATGGCGTGGTGATGTTGTTGATGCGACCCTTGTTCAGGCCCGGATGGGCGGCTTCCAGTGCCGGGTTGCGCGGATCGCGGCCGACCAGCGCGGCGTAGCCCGGGATGCTGTCTTCGTGGTCCAGCACGTATTGCGCGTCCAGCGCCTGGATGGTATCGCGCTGGTTGATGCCATACCAGTCCAGCGACACGACCAGCTCCTTCAGTGGCTGCAGCACGATGCCTACCGAATAGTTCTTGGCCTTTTCAGGCTTCAGGTTCGGATTGCCCTTCAGGTATTGCTTGGGACCGTAGGCGCACTGGGAGCCCACGTAGCCCAGCGGACCGCAACGGGCCCAGTCGGCCACGCTGGCGTAGGCGGTGGTGGTGGCGCCGATCTCCGGCAGGGTAGGCGCCTTGAACGAGGTGGTGGCGGAGCCGCGCACCAGGACCGTCTCGGCCGGACGCCAGGCCAGCGCCACCTTCGGGTTGTAGCTGTTGCCGAAGTCGCTGTAGTGGTCGGCGCGCGCGGCCACTTGCGCGTCCAGGTTGGCCAGCAGCGGTACCGCCAGCTCGCCGTACACCGAGTACAGATTGCGCGACGCCACGCTGCCGGTGGTGCCGTAGTCGACGATGTTGCCCGCCAGCGTTTGATCGTCAGGGACGTCGTCGATCGATTCATGGCTCGCTTGCGCGCCCCAGGCGAAGCCGACTGGACGGTCCTGCAGCCTGAACAATTCCGGCGTGCTCATCTTCCATTCCGCCGTGCCCAGACGGGAGGTGGCGGCGTGGTGGATGGTGTGCATCATCGATTGCACCATGCTCAGCGAATTGGCCGGGTTGAAAGGATCGTAGCCGCCTTTGCCCAGGATACCTTTGCCCAGCAGGTCGTTGGACACATCCTTCAATACGCCGTTGGTAGTGTCGTCGGCCAGCTTGCTCTGGTTCAGGTTGACGGCGAATTCGCTGTCCCAGCCTTGCACCTTGCCGCGCCAGCCGCCGACCACGCGCGCGGTGGTGTTGGTGATGGTCTGGACGCTGCGGCCCGCTTCGGTGATGTCGTGGAAGACCTGCAGACGGTCGCCGGGCGTGAAGCCATAGGTTTCGTCGGTCTCTCCAGGCAGGCCCAGCACGCCGGGATTGGTGGTGCCGGCGGTCGGCACCAGGAACTGGCTATCGAAGCTCGGATAGCCTTGCTGGTAAGCCGACTTGTTGCGATTGAGGCCCAGCTCGGCGAACAATTCGTCGCCGCCGCCGAGGCGCTTGGTGACGATGGTCGAGACGCCGAAGCGCTGGATGGACGGCGTCAGGATGCGTTCCGGATTGGTGAAGCAGACCTGGTCGCCGGTGTCGGCCTTGCCGATCTGGCCTTTGCAGCCGGGGATGGCGAAGCCTGGTTCGGCGGTGGTGTAGTCGCGCACCCAACCCTGGAAGGACGTGGTGGCGAGTTTGTTGGTGCCGCCGTATTTGCGGTAGTCGGGCAGGGCCAGCGCCGAGTGTTTACTGCTACGCAGCGAATTGCGTTTCAGTGCATCCACCGACAACAGCACGTTGTAGCCGTCTGCGTCGATATCGCCCCAGCCCTTGGTGGCGCTGATGTTACCGGTCGAGCCATCGCCCTTGATGTTTTCACCCACGCGGCCGGCCACTTCCAGGCCCTGGTAGTTGGTGCGGGTGCGGAAGTTGATCACGCCGGCCACCGCGTCCGAGCCGTAGATGGCGGAGGCGCCGTCGCGCAGGATCTCGACCGATTCCAGTGCCGCCAGCGGCAGGGTGTTCAGGTCGACAAAGCTGTTTTCCGCGCCGTCGGCGAAGCCGTAGTTGGCCAAGCGGCGGCCGTTGAGCAGGATCAGCGTGTATTTCGGGTCGAGGCCGCGCAGGCCGACGGAGGCGGCGCCGCCCGCGAAGGAGCTCTTGCTGTTGCCGTCCAGCTGGACGCCGATCGATGGCAGCTTGCTCAGCAGTTCGACGACGGTGGACGCACCGCTGCGGTCGATCTGGACGCGGGTGACGATTTCCACCGGGGTCGCGCCTTCGCCTGCGATACGGGCGATGTTGGAGCCGGTGATGACGACCTTGGTGGGCTCGGAGGTTTTATCGTTGCTGGTTGCGGTCTGCGCTTGCGCAGCGCCGGACAGCAGTGTGAAACCGGCCAGCACGCTCAGCGCCAGACGGACGGAAAGGACTCCCTGTTTCTCTTTCAACTTCATTCATGCTCCCGAGTTTATATGTGTATGCGGTCGTGATTGACTGCGGGCACCCGGCGGCTGTGTTGCAGCGCAAGGTGGGTGTTTAGTCTCACATAAGAGGGATCAGTTTGCCAAAAGGAAAACAATGTTTTTTGTATAAACCATTTACAAAAGCTGTTTTTTTGCCACAGAAGCGAAAGCGAACCGGTATGCCAGCTTTCGAATCAGCGCTGCGATTTCTTTGATTTATACCGTTTACATCTTCAGGAGCATAATCGGACGAATTTATTGTTAAAATGGTACACTTGAGAATATGGCATGGGGGGCGGACATGGTGACAGCAGTGGGAGCGGCCGGCGCTGGCGGCGCTTCGGGCAGCAACAGTGCCATCGAAGTGCTGCAAAGGCGGATGGGCGACTTGATGAAGAAGCTGCGGGAGGCGACGCAAGACAGGTCGCCGGGCGCGAAGGAGCGCATGAAGCTGCTGCAGATCCAGATCCAGGCGTTGCAGACGCAGATCGGGCAACTGCAATCGGCTGCCGCGCAGAAGGCGGCGCTGGAACAGTTGAAGCATCAGCAGGAAGTGTCGGCCGCCGCGGCCCGCAAAGCGAAAGCCAGCGACGCCACGGTAGGAAGCGTGGTCGATACGACCGCGTGATGATGGCGTCCCCAGGGGGATTCGAACCCCCGTACTCACCGTGAAAGGGTGATGTCCTAGGCCTCTAGACGATGGGGACTGTGAACTGCCAAATTGAAGCACATTGGTGGAGGTAAGCGGGATCGAACCGCTGACCTCTTGCATGCCATGCAAGCGCTCTCCCAGCTGAGCTATACCCCCCTGTGTGCGGGCGAGATTATAGCCAAACGGTCTGCGCAAAGCAAAGGAATTTATCGCATCGGCGGACGGGGCGTTTTGCCTTTCCAATCTGTAATCAAGTGGTCATGCTGCCGATAGCCTGGAGCGGCTAAAATTCGCCGACCCCTACGGGCTGGATGATTTCATCCTCGAACTTTTCCACGGCATCCATGTCTACGCATCGATGATCACAGCGAGCTGATCGGACAAGCGTTGCACACCCTCGGCAAAAAAACTGCATGTCGACGGCATTCCGGCGCGGCGGTAACTGGAATTTCTGCGCAAAACGAGGGTATTATGACTCCAGATATTGACGACCACGGCGACAGCGCGCAGCAACCGTTCCTCGGTCAATAATAATAAGATTTTCTTGAACAGGGTAGTATGAAGACTATTGAATTGGCAGGCGGTCCACATGCCGTGCTGGCTCTGCACGGCCTGCTGGGCAACCCGCTGGAAATGCAATACGTGGGCAAGCGCCTGCAACGTGCAGGTTATACCGTGGTCATTCCGCTGATACCGGGTTATGGCTATTCGTCCGGCCAGGCCGAGTCTTATCGGACCACGCGCAGCGAGCGCTGGTTCGAGGAAGTGTCGCGGCTGTTCGACCAGCTCAAGCAAACCCATGAGAGCGTGTCGGTGGTCGGCCTGTGCATCGGCGCGGTGCTGGCCTTGCGTCTTGCTATCGAGCGCGGCGACGAAGTGGCGGCCCTCGGCCTGCTGGCCACCACCTTGTCGTACGACGGCTGGAGCATCCCCAAGTATCGCTTCCTGCTGCCGCTGGCGTACTACACGCCCGCCCGCCACTGGTATTCCTACCAGGAGCGCTACCCCTACGGCCTGAAAAACGAAAACCTGCGGCGCTGGATCGCGCGCGAGATGAAGGTCAGCGATTCGTCGGCAGCCGGTGCCTCGCGCCTGTCGGCCGAGGGCATCTTCCAGGCCCACCGCCTGATCAAGCAGGTACGCGGCCAGTTGTCCAAAGTGACCGCGCCGGCGCTGATCATCCATGCCGAGGAAGACGACGTCGCCAGCACCAAGAGCGCCGACCTGGTCGAACGCAGCATCAGCTCGCCGAGCCGCCGCAAGATCATCCTGCACGACAGCTACCACATCATCACCCTCGACAATGAGAAGGAACTCGTTGCCGACGAAACGATCGCGTTCTTCAACCAGCACCTGCCGTCCGAGGACGCACTGCTGAACCGCGCTTAACACATACCATACTGAGACTATTTTTATGAATTCCTTTCCCACCGTAGCCAAACTGCTCGCCAAAAGCCTCGACCTGCCTGAAGACAAGATCCAACCGCAAACCGAACTCGAAGCGCTGGGCGCCGATTCGCTGACCGTGATCGAACTGATCTTCGACCTGGAAGAGGAATTCGGCATCGAAGTCGGCGACGAGCGTCCCAAACTGGTCGTGGTGCAGGACATCGCCGACCAGATCGATACCTACCTGGCCGGCAAGGCTGCCCAGGCATGACCGCGCATCGCGTGGTGATCACCGGCCTGGGGGCGATCTCTTCGCTGGGCGTTGGCGCCGACCATAATTTCGAGCAGGCGCTGGCCGGCCGCAGCGGCATCGGCCTGCTGCAACTGGGCGGCGACCGCCAGCGTCCGGGCACGCCGGCCGCGCAGATCCGTACTCCTTTGCCGGAGCTGGTCAAGACCTCGGAACTGCCGGTCTTCGACCGCTTCGCGCTGCTGGGCTGGGCTGCCGCCAGCGAGGCGCTGGCCCAGTCGGGCCTGGACGCCACCGTCGCGCCAGAGCGCAGCGGCGTGTTCTGGGGTACCGGCATGGGCGGCGCGCTCACCGTCGAATCCGGCTATGTCGATTTGTTCGTCGAAGGTAAAACCCGCGTGCGTCCGATGTCGGTCGTGGCCGGCATGAACAACGCGTCTGCGGCGCAGATCGCCTTGCGCTGCGGTTTCAAGGGCAGCGTCAACAATTACAGCAGCGCCTGCGTGTCATCGGCGCAGGCCATAGGCGAGGCTTATCGCCACATCCGCCACGGCTACGCCGACCGCGTGCTGGCCGGCGGTTCGGAAGCCTTGCTGAGCTACGGCGTGGTCAGCGCCTGGGACGCGCTGCGCGTGCTGGCGCCGGTCGATGCCGAGCATCCCGAGCGTTCGTGCCGGCCGTTCTCGGCCGGACGCGGCGGCCTGGTGCTGGGTGAGGCGGGCGCGGCGGTCATGCTGGAATCGCTGGAGTCGGCGCAGGCGCGCGGCGCCACCATCCTGGGCGAGCTGGTCGCTTACGGCACCAGCAACGACGCCACCCACATCACCAAGCCCGACGCCGACGGCCAGGAGCGGGCGATGCGCCAGGCGCTGGAGCAGTCCGGCCTGCCGTTGTCGGCGATCGGCTACATCAACGCCCATGGCGCCGGCACTGCGGCCGGCGACGTCGCCGAGACCACGTCGATCAAGCAAGCCTTTGGCGAACTGGCGGGCAAGCTGCTGGTCAGCTCCACCAAGTCCATGCACGGCCACACGCTGGGCGCGGCCGGGGCGTTGGAATTCGTGCTGACCACGCAGGCCGTGCGCCATGGCGCCGTGCCGCCGACGGCTTTCCTCGATAAGTCCGATCCCGAATGCGATCTCGATTACGTGCCGCGCGAATGCCGGCGCGGACTGGACCTGCAGGCTGCGATGTCGAACTCCTTCGCTTTCGGCGGCAGCAATGTCGCGCTGATCGTCAGCGCCTTCCGGTGAGCGCCCTGTATCGGCGCTGGGCCGCGACGGCCTTGCTGTGCGCGGGCTGCGCGCAGGCGCAAGAGACCGCCAACCACCTGGTCGGCGATGTCGGCCTGGGCGTGAGTGCCGCGCCGGTCGCGGTGGCGGCGCAGTCGCGCAGCACCGGCTTGGTCCCGTATCTGAACTTCGACTACGGCCCGGCGTTTGCGCGCATCGACACCTTCGGCATCAAGCTGGCGCCTGTGGGTTACGGCAGTGTCGAACTGGTGACGCGCGCGATGGAGGATGGCTACCGCGCCAGTGCGCCGCCGCAAGCGCGCCAGAGCTCGTCGCTGCCGCTGGGGCTGGGCACCTTGCAGGTGACGCCGGTCGGCGCCTTCATGGCCAATCTGTACCGCGACCTCGGCAAATCGCACGGCGCCATGCTGGACCTGATGTACGCGGCGGAAATCGAGCAAGGGCGCTACGCCTTCTATCCGCAGGCCGGCCTCGAATACCGTTCGGCCAGTTACGTGCGCTATTACGATGGCGTGACCCGCCACGCCAACAATCTGTTTGTCGGCCTGCTGGTGGAGGCGCATCTGGGCGGGCACTGGTACCTGGTCGCCAACCTGCGCCGCACCTGGCTGGACGATTCCATCCGCAACAACCCCGCCGTGCGCCGGCGCTCGCTCGATTCCGGGCTGGTCGCGCTCAGCTACCGCTTCGATTAAAGATTTTCAATTTCATGCATACACGATGATGAAACCAATTTCCTATCTGATCCCGCTGTTCGCTGTCGTATTTTCCCTCTCCGCCTACGCGGGCAACGCCGCCAAAGCGCCTCGCCAGGACGGCGGTAGCAGTAGCAGTATCAATGTCACCGACGACGGTGGCGTGGCGACCATCCGTGGCAGTGAGGGTATCGCGCTCATGAATGACGACAAGTTGCAACTGACGCAGCGCACCGTCTATTTGAACGGCCGCTCCTACGGCGCCGTGCCTGAGGTATGCGAAATCAAATACGTCGTGACAAAGACCGCCCGCACGCTGTACGTGGACGGCAAGCCGCGCAGTCCCGCCGCAAAGTAGGGCCAATAGCTGCCGGGCGTCTTGTCGCGTAAAATACCGCCCCTCTACCAAGCGACGCGCCTTGCCCTATGACTTCCCGTTTGACCCACGCCATTGCCGCCGCAGGCTTTCGTCCGGACCTGGTCCGCTGGCGCCAGCTCGTCACGCCGGGCTGGCTGGCGACGTTGACTGCGGGCGCAGCGGTCGAGGCTGCACCGGCGGCGGGCTGGCGCTTGTTCGAGGCCGGCTGCGATAGCGCGGCGTTGTTCGAACAGTCCCACATTCCCTGCGCCACGTATTTCGACACCGGCGGCATCGAGCAGGAACCCTTGTGGAACAAGGTCTCCGACCAGGCCCTGCAGGCGCTGCTGCTGGCACGCGGGGTGCGTCACGACACCACCGTCATCGTCTACGGCCGCAACAACCTGGCCGCCGCGCGGCTGGCGCACCTGCTGCTATACGCGGGCGTGGCCGATGTGCGCTTGCTTGACGGCGGCTATGCGCGTTGGCAGGCCGGCGGCCACCCCAGCATGGCCGGCCCGGCAGCCGCCCCGGTTGCGGCGGCCGACTTCGGCGTCGCGTTTCCCGCACACCCCGAATACCTGATCGGCACGGCCGAGGCGCGCGCATTGCTGGCGCGCGAAGACGCGGTGCTGGCCAGCATCCGCACCGAGGCCGAATTCACCGGCCGGGCTTCCGGCTACAGCTACATCGCCGCCGGCGACATCCCCGGCGCGCGCTGGGGCAGGGCGGGCGAGGACGGCGACGTCAACAGCATGAGCGCCTACCACCTGGCCGACGGCAGCATGAAACCGGCCGCCGACCTCATCGCGCAATGGGCCGTACACGGCATCGTCCGGGGTACGCCGACGGCCTTCTATTGCGGCACCGGCTGGCGCGCTTCCATGGCCTTTTTCTACGCCTGGCTGATGGGCTGGCCCGACATCAGCGTCTACGACGGCGGCTGGTTCGAGTGGAGCCAGACGGCGCCCGCCGCCTGAGCGTCGTCCAACTTTCCATACACGGCCACCGCATGGTGTATGGATTTCGGGACGCCGCACCCGGCCCGGCAAATGTTTCCATAATAAATTATATTTAGAATCAAGGACTTGCTTCCGAATTTAAGCTTGTTTCAGGCTGGCACAACCATTGCTAACTAGCCCAGACCCACGGCGCATGCCGAGGGACTACGACAACAAGAATTTGGAGAAGCCAAGTGAAAAAGAAACGTCCATTAACCCTCTACATCCTGATCGCCATGGTGCTCGGCGTGCTGGTGGGCTATGCCTGCCACGACACGTTCCCGGACAAGAAGATCGCCGCCGACATCGCCGGCCACATCTCGATCGTCACCGATGTCTTCCTGCGCCTGATCAAGATGATCATCTCGCTGCTGGTCTTCTCCACGCTGGCGGTCGGCATCGCCCACATGGGCGACGGCAAGGCTGCCGGGCGCGTCGGCATCAAGGCCATGGGCTGGTTCGTGATCGCCTCGCTGGTATCGCTGACGCTGGGCATGGTGCTGTCGAACTTCATGCAGCTGGGCACCCACCTGGGCCTGCCGCTGCCGCCGGTCGACGCCGCCACCGGCCTGAAAACCTCGGCCTTCACGCTGAAGGACTTCGTCAGCCACATGGTGCCGAAGTCGCCGATCGAGGCCATGGCCAATAACGAAATCCTGCAAGTGCTGGTGTTCGCCATCTTCTTCGGCAGCGCGCTGGGCGCCCTGGGCGAAGCGGGCGCCAAGCTGACCGCCGTGATCGACCAGCTGGCGCAAGTCATGCTGCGCATCACCGGCGCCATCATGAACCTGGCCCCGCTGGCCGTGTTCGCCGCCATGGCATCGGTCATCACCACCAACGGCCTGGGCATCCTGGCCACCTTCGCCAAGTTCATGGGCGGCTTCTACCTGGGCCTGGTGTGCCTGTGGGCGCTGCTGATCCTGGGCGGCTTCGCCTTCATCGGCAAGCGCGTGTTCCGCCTGATGGCGCTGATCCGCGAGCCTTTCCTGCTGGCCTTCTCGACCGCGAGCTCGGAAGCGGCCTACCCGAAACTGCTGGTCGCGCTGGACCAGTTCGGTGTGCAACGCAAGATCTCCAGCTTCGTGCTGCCGATGGGCTATTCCTTCAACCTGGACGGCTCGATGATGTACTGCACCTTCGCCGTGCTGTTCATCACCCAGGCCTATGGCATCGACCTGTCGCTGGGCACCCAGATCACCATGCTGCTGTTGTTGATGGTCACGTCCAAAGGCATCGCCGGCGTGCCGCGCGCTTCGCTGGTGGTGATCGCCGCCACCTTGAACCAGTTCCACATTCCGGAAGCGGGCCTGCTGCTGTTGATGGGCATCGACCAGTTCCTGGACATGGGCCGCTCGGCCACCAACGCGGTCGGCAACGCCGTCGCCACGGCCGTGGTCGCCAAGTGGGAAGGCGCGCTGGAAGAAGAAGTGCAGCAACCTGTCGCCGCCACGATGCGCGCGGCTTGAAAAAATAGAGGGGACTGAAAGATGCAAAAGTATGTGATCAGCGCACTGGCGCTGGGCCTGGTATCGGCCGCGGCGCAAGTCCAAGCGCAATCGAGTGTGACCGTCTACGGCGTCGTCGACGCAGGCCTGGTGCTGGAGCGCGGCGGCGCCGCCGGCAACACGCAGAACATCAGCAGCGGCGTGGCCTCCGGCTCGCGCATCGGTTTCAAGGGCAAGGAAGACCTGGGCGGCGGCATGAGCGCAGGCTTCGTGCTGGAGAACGGCTTCACCGTCGACACCGGCGCCGCCGGGCAGGGCGGCCTGCTGTTCGGCCGCCAGGCCTATGTGTGTCTGTCCAGCAAGGAGGCCGGCGCCATCAGCGTCGGCCGCCAGTACTCGCCGTACTACAAGGCCACGCGCGACGTGGCCGATCCTTTCGTGATCGGCCTGGCGGGCAATGCGCAGAATATCTTCTCGCCCAATTCGCGGGTCGACAATTCGGTCGAGTACACCACGCCGCGCTACAAGGGCTTCTCGGCCGACGTGCTGTACGGCTTCGGTGAAGTGGCCGGCGACAGCGCCAGGAACCGCGCCATCGGCGCCGCCGCCAGCTACGACAATGGCCCGCTGAGCCTGGTGCTGGTCCATCACCAGCGCGACAATACCACCGCCACCGCGCACAGCCGCAACACCATGCTGGCCGGACGCTACCGCATCGGCGGCGTCACCACCCACGCCGCCTACTCGCGCAACCAGGACTTGCTGGGCAACACCAGCAAGGACAGCCTGCTCGGCGTCAGCGTGGCGCTCGGTGCGGGCAAGCTGCTGGCCTCGTACGTCGACCACCGCGACGACTCGGCCGCGCAGCAGCGCGCGCGCCAGATGGCGGTCGGCTATGTGCATCCGCTGTCGGTGCGCACCGACTTGTACGCCGCGTACGGCCGCATCATCAACCGCAACGGCGCCAATTTCCACGTTGGCAATGCGACCGATAGTGGCGCCGGTACAACCGGAGTCAACCTCGGCGTGCGCCATGTGTTTTAATGTGAGCGGATGAAACTACAATAACAACAGGGGAGCTTATGGCAGCAGCAGCGCAGACCGTCTTGCCGTCCGTGTCGGGAAGCCGGCTGCTGCGCCGGTTCGTGCTGTGGCTGCTGGTGCTGGTGTGCTGCCTCGGGCTGGCGCTGCTGGCCTGGCGCTGGACCGAGAACGCCGCCATCGACAAGCTGCGCCTGGCCGGCGCGCAACGGCTCGACAGCTACGCCGTCAGCCTGGAAAACCTGCTGTCGAAATACGATTTCCTGCCCGGCACGCTGGAACTCAACAAGGACGTGATCGCCTTGCTGCAGCAGCCCGACGACGAGCTGCTGCGGGCCGAGGTCAACGCCCACCTGGAGCAGTTGAACAAGCTGTCCAAGTCCACCACCATCTACATCGTCAACCTGCAGGGCTTGACGCAAGCCTCCAGCAACTGGCGCGAGCCGGACAGCTTCGTCGGCGACAACGTCGCCTTCCGGCCCTACGTGCGCGATGCGCTGCGGCGCACGCCGGGCGGCTTCTACGGCGTCGGCACCACGCGCGGCGAGCCTGGCTACTTCTTCGCCCACGGTATTTATCACAACGGCCGCATGCTGGGCGTGGCCACCGTCAAGGTCAATATCGAGAAGCTGGAAAAGGGCTGGGTGCAGGGCACGGACAAGGTGATGCTGACCGACGCCCACGGGGTCGTCTTCCTGAGCTCGGTACCCGACTGGAAATACCGCGCGCTGGCGCCGCTGGAGCCGGCCGTGCTGCAAGAGCTGGAAGTGTCGCGCCAGTATTTCTCGCACGCCCTGCTGCCGCTGGGCCTGCGTGAATTGCGCCAGCTCGACAACGGCGCCAGCATCGTCGCCACGCCGGCCCCGGCCGAACGTACGCGCATGCTGAGCCAGACGCGTTCGCTGTCGCCGCGCAAGTGGCAGTTCGTCTACCTGTCCGACCTGGCGCCGGCCGAGGCCAGCGCGCGCAACGCCTTCCTGTTCACCTGGCTGTCCGAAGCCTTGCTGGTGATGCTGGTGCTGTACGCACGCCAGCGCCGCCGGCTGGGACGGCAGCGGCAGCGCGCCCGTCTGGACCTGCAGCGCGCCTACGACCACCTGGAGACGATGGTGGCCGAGCGCACCGCCAGCCTGCAGCAGATGACGCACAACCTGAGCGAGGAAAACGTCGTCCGTCGGCATGCCGAACAAAAGCTGCGGCAGGCGCAGAGCGATCTGGTCCAGGCCGGCAAGATGGCGGTGCTGGGGCAGATGTCGGCCGGCATCACGCATGAGCTGAACCAGCCGCTGACGGCGCTGCGCACCATGTCCGACAACGCCCGCGTGCTGATCGAGCGCGGCCGCCTGGACGAGGCCAAGGGCAACCTGGCGACCATCTCGCAACTGATCGCCCGCATGGGCGCGCTGACCGGGCAACTGCGCCAGTTCGCGCGCAAGGCCGACGCCAGCCTCAAGCCGGTGCCGGTGGCGGCTGCGATCACCGCCGCGCTGTTCCTGGTCGAGCGGCGGGTGGAGCAGGAGCGGGTCAACTTCCGCATGTCGATGCTGAGCCAGGACGTGCACGCGCTGTGCGACAGCAACCGGCTGGAGCAGGTGCTGGTCAACCTGTTCACCAACGCGCTGGACGCCATGGACGGTTGCGCAACGCGGCAGCTGACGGTGAGCGTGACCCGAAGTTTTCAGAAAGCGATGATCGCCGTCTCCGATACGGGGCCGGGTATACCGGAGGCGATCCGCAACCATTTATTCGAACCATTTTTTACAACAAAACCGCAAGGGCAGGGGCTGGGCCTGGGGTTGGCGATTTCCGAGCAGATCATCCGCGAATTTGGCGGCATGCTGCTGGTGGAATCGACCACCGCAGGCGGGGCCCGGTTTATCATCGAACTGCCGATTGCGGAGCCGGAGACGACATGAAAGTATTATTGATTGAGGACGACGCCACCGTGCGCGCCGGCAGCGCGCAGGCGCTGGACCTGGCGGGCATCGACGTGCAAGCCTTCCACACAGCCGAACAGGCGCTGCCGCTGATTACGCCGGGCTTTGACGGCGTGGTGGTCAGCGACGTGCGCCTGCCCGGCATGAGCGGGCTGGACCTCATGGCGGCCGTCAAGGCCATCGACGCGCAACTGCCGGTGGTGCTGGTGACGGGCCATGGCGACATCACGATGGCGGTGGGCGCGATGCGCGACGGCGCCTACGACTTCATCGCCAAGCCGTATTCATCGGAGCAGTTGACCGAGGTGGTGCAGCGGGCGATGGAAACCCGGCGCCTGGTGCTGGAAGTGGCCGCGCTGCGCCACCGTATCGAGCACGGCGAGGGCATCGAAGCGACGCTGCTGGGCGACTCGGCCGCGATCCGCGACCTGCGCCGCCTGATCCTGGACCTGGCCGACGAGCCGGCCGATGTGCTGATCTACGGCGAGACCGGCACCGGCAAGGAAATGGTGGCGCGCTGCCTGCACCAGTTCAGCCGGCGGCATCAGCGCAACTTCGTCGCGCTGAACTGCGGCGCGATACCGGAAACCATCTTCGAGAGCGAAGTGTTCGGCCACGAATCGGGCGCCTTCACCGGCGCGGCCAAGCGGCAGGTGGGCAAGATCGAGCACGCGGACGGCGGCTCGCTGTTCCTCGACGAGATCGAGAGCCTGCCGATGGCGTTGCAGGTGAAGATGCTGCGCGTGCTGCAGGAGCGCTATGTCGAGCGCCTGGGCTCCAACAGCCCGGTGCCGGTGGACGTGCGGGTGATCGCGGCGGCCAAGGTCGATCTGAAGGAATGGTCGGACCAGCAGAAATTCCGCAGCGATCTGTACTACCGCCTGAACCTGATCGTATTGAACCTGCCGCCGCTGCGCGAGCGGCGCGAAGATATCCCGCTGCTGTTCGAACACTTCCTGCTGGGGGCTGCGGCGCGCTACAAGCGCACCCCGCCGCCGGTGCCGGGGCCGCTGATGCAATCGCTGATGGCGCACGACTGGCCGGGCAATGTACGCGAACTGCGCAACATCGCCGAGCGCTTCGTGCTGGGGTTGTCGAGCGGCGCCGACGGCCTGCTGTCGGCCCGCAGCATGGCGCCGCTGCCGTTGGCGGACCAGGTGGGCTGCTTCGAACGCGCCGTCATCGAGCAAGAGCTGCGCCGCGCCAGCGGCAGCGTCACCGAAGTGAGCAACGCGCTGGGCGTGCCGAAGCAAACGCTGTACTACAAGATGCAAAAGTACGCGCTGACGCCGGACGACTACAAATAAGTCAATAATTTCCAAAATGCAGTATTGTCATATCAAGTATATAATTTGTCCATGCAGCAACAGCGGAGGCGCTGGTCTGTTTAGTCAAAAGGGCAAACATGATAGAGGCAGTGGGGCTTAAGAAAGACTTCAAATCGACCGCCAAAGGCGCCAAGGGCCAGACGGTACAAGCGGTGAAATCGGTGTCGTTCACCTGCCGTCCCGGCCAGGTGCTCGGCCTGATCGGTCCCAACGGCGCCGGCAAGACCACCACGCTGCGCATGCTGTCCAGCGCGATCGCGCCGACCGCAGGCGAAGTGCGGGTGCAGGGCTTGCGCCTGACTCAGGAGCAGATGGATGCGCGGCGCCAGATCGGCTTCCTGTCCGGCCATACGGGCTTGTACCAGCGCTTGTCGGTGCGTGAGAACATCGAATATTTCGGCCGCGCCTATGGCCTGCGCGGCGCCGCGCTCAGCGGCAGGACCGACCAGTTGATCGACCAGTTCGGGCTGCGGCAATATGCCGATCAGCAGGTCGACAAACTCTCCTTTGGCAACAAGCAGCGCGCCGCGATCGCCCGCACGGTGGTGCACACGCCGGCCATCCTGATCCTCGATGAGCCTACCACGGGGCTGGATATCCTCGGCGCCAAGCTGGTCAACGATTTCGTGCTCGACTACAAGCGCAGCGGCGCCGCGGTGATCTTTTCCACGCACCACATGCACGAGGTCGAAGACCTGTGCGACGAAGTCTGCATCATCAACAGCGGCGTCAGCGTGTATGAAGGCCAGGTGGCTGCCTTGCTCAGCGAGACCGGCACGACCTCGCTGCACGGCGCTTATCTGCACAAGATCACCACTCCCCAAGTTTCAGCGTAAAGGCCTATCCCCATGTGGAATGTGTTTTATAAAGAATTGTTAGAGGTGCTGCGCGACAAGCGCACGCTGATGTTCATGCTGTTGATGCCGGCCGTGATTTTCCCGGCCTTGACCTTCGGCTATATCAAGTTGGCGTCAAACAAGGCGCAGCAGGAAGGCACGCGCGAACTGCGCTATGCATTGGTCGCCTCCGACGGCGCGCCGTTGCTGCGCGCGGTGCTGGAAGCGGCGCCCTTGCTCAAGCCGGTCCCGGCCACAACGGAGGAGGCCGCTGTTGCCGGCATCCGGGCCAAGCAGATCGATTTTGCGGTGATCTATGGCGCAGGCGGTGAACGGGCGATTCTGGCGGGACAGCAACCGCAGCTGTCGCTGCGCTATGACACCGCCATTGTGTTCGATAGTGTCGGCAAGCGCGTCAAGCCCTTGTTGTCGGCTGCCTATACGGACAAGCTGCGCAGCGAGCGCCTGGCCGTGCTTGGCGTGGCGCAGGGCGCGTCCGCCTCGCTGAGCGCGCCGTTCACGCTGCAAGTGAGCAGCACCGCCAGCGACCGCCAGGAGCAGGGCGAAAAGATCGGCGCGATGATTCCTTACCTGCTGTTCACGATGGGATTGTTCGCATCGATCGCGGTGGCCATCGATATGGGCGCTGGCGAAAAAGAGCGCGGCACGATGGAATCGTTGCTGTTGTTGCCTTTGTCGCGTGCCAGCCTGGTCGTGCCTAAATTCCTGGTGATACTCAGCGCCGCGGCGATTTCCGGCGGCATCGGCATCACGTCGATGGGCATCTGCGCCAGCTACGTGCTGGGCAACGCGGGTGGCGAGTTGAGTGCGATTACCCAATATATCCAACTGCCCGAGCTGTTGATGCTGGGCTTGCTGATTCTGCCGGCGTATGCGATGGTCTCCGCGCTGCTGCTGTCGATTTCCTTCTATGCGCGCAGCCACAAGGAAGCGGCCAGCTATTCGCAGCAGACCATGATCATGGTGTTTTTGCCTATCATGGCGTCGATGCTGCCGGGGATGAAGCTGGGCGACGGCTGGTCGCTGGTGCCGATCATCAATACCTCGCTGGCGATCAAGGAAGTCGTCAAAGGGACCATCACGGTGGCGGACTATGCCAGCGTCTTCGCATCGACGCTCGCCGTCGCCGGCTTGCTGCTGGCGCTGAGTGTGTATTGGTGCAAGCGGGAAGAAGTGCTCTTCCGTTCCTGATCTGTCTGGCCTTATTCTCGCTCCGGCACCGGCACGTTGAAGCCGTTCAGCGTGACCGACACCAGCGCATACAGCCCGACCAGGTAGATCAGCTCATTCGTGCCGTGCTGGCCGAACGTGTGGACGGCCAGCCGGTACAAGGGTTCCGGCAGCGTGCCGCCGCGCGCCAGCGCGTAGGCCATGTCGTAGGCCACGCTTTCCTCTTTGCTTAAATCCGCCGGCTTGACGTCCGCCACCAGCGTGGCCAGGCGTTCGGCCGACATGCCTTCGCGCTCGGCGACGGCGATGTGGGCGTAGATTTCGTAGGCCGCGTTGTAGCTGGCGCCGACCACCAGGATGGCGATCTGCCTCACGTTGTCGGGCAGCGTGGCGTTGGCGGTCATCGCCAGCGTCAAGTCCCAGATCGCCTTGCCGATGCCTGGCTCGTGCAGCCACGGGTTCCACGGCCCCATCAAGGCGCCATCCTCGCGCACGGCGATGAAATCGTTGAAGTTGCTGGTGATACCTTTGCGCATATTGTCGTGCAGGGCTGCTTGTTCGGGCGTCAGGTTTTTCGGGGCGATCAGGGGCAGGCGCATGGCGATTCCTTCAATGGTTGAATTCTCATCCTGCAGCGTAAGCAGGAACCGCCGCGCGCTCTGTACGCCATCACACTTTGCACACGCGGCGGCCAGGCTCGGCCGAGAAGACGAGGTAGCTGCCAACAGCCAGCACAAACACGCTGACCGCGCCATACGTCATCACGCCGCCGAAGCCGGACACCAACGCCGCAGTGATGCCATCGCCGCTTGCCGCGTGGGAGTCGCCGGCGGCGATCTTTTCCGCGAACAGTCGCAGGCTGGCGCTTTCCGGCACGTTCAAGGTATTGCGCAGATGCGTGATGATGCCCTCCACCAGTATGCATCCCATCAGCGCAATGTTGAAGGCCAGCGAAATCATGCGGGCGCTGGTGTCCGCACCCGACGCCATGCCGACGCGGTTGGCCGATACGGATGCCGTGATCGTATTGGTGACGGTGGTGTTGGTCAGGCCCAGGCCTATGCCGGCCAGCACGCATCCCGGCAGGATCAGCGAACCCGGTTGCGCGGACAGGCTGCCGATCTTCATCAGCACGAAGCCCACGCCGATGATCGACAGTCCCAGCGGTATCACGATGCCAGACTGGTAGCGTTGCGACAGACGCTCCGCCACCATCGGCACGAACAGCGTGGGCAGGGTGTAGGCCAGCAGGGCCACCCCGGTCTGAACGTTGTCGTAGCCGAGCCCGACGTGGAAATAGATCGGCAGGTAAATGATGAACGGCCAGAAGCTGAAATTCATCCCCATCGAACCCAGCAGCGCCCCGGAAAAATGGTGGCTCTTGAACGCCGAGAAATCAATCATGGGTCGCTTGCTGACTTTCTCCGCGACGATGAACCCGGCGAAGCTCACGACCGACAGCCCGATGATGCCGAGCGCGGACCAACTGGTGAAACCAAGCACCGGTCCTTGCGTGACGAACAGCACCAAGCAGAACACCGCCAGCGACAGCGTCACGATCCCCGCAATGTCGAGGCTTTGGGCATGCGGATCGCGCGATTCCTGCACGCCCGCACGGCTCAACAAATACGTGATGACGGCCAGCACACCGTGCACCAGGAACACCCACTCCCAACTGGCCAACGCCAGGATGGCGCCACCGATGATGGGGCCGAAGCCCAGGCCGGCGCCGAACACGATGCCCCACCACGCGAACGCCGCGCCGCGCTCGCGCCCGTCCCGGAACTGGGTGGACAGGATGGCGATCTGGCAGATCAACATCATCGCCGCGCTCATGCCCTGGAAAAAGCGGGCGACGATCAGCACGGCCGCACTGCCGGTCAAGCCGCACACCAGCGACGTGAAGCCGAACGCCACGATACCGATGGTGAACATGCGCTTGCGGCCATAGCGGTCGGCCAGTGTGCCGACGGCCATCAGGATGGTCGTCATGGCGATGGTGTAGGAAGCCATGACCCACTGGAGCTGCCGGAAGCTGGCTCCCATCACGCGCTCGACAGTGGACAGGATAGGTGGAACGCTGGAGATTTCCAATCCCAGCATCAAGGCGGACAAACAGACAGCGGCCAGGGCAAGCGTGCCCTGGCGTAAAGGGGTAACAGTCATGAGCTACTTTCTAAAGGACTGGAGTAAACGGTAACTGTAGGGAAGACTCATTCATTCCACAATGCTATGATTGGCTATATCAGTAACAACAAATTCGTATAGATGATGAACAGAGTGACGTTGGATGTGGAAGCGGTGCAGGCATTCGTCACCATTGCCGACTTTCAGAGTTTCACCAAGGCGGCGGAAGCGCTGGGTACGACCCAGGGCGCCATCAGCGTGAAATTGAAGCGCCTGGAGGAACGGCTGGGCCACAAGCTGATCGAGCGTACGCCCCGGCTGGTGCGGCTGTCCGCGCAGGGGGCGGTGTTCCTCAATGCCGCACGCGAGTTTATCGCTGCGCATGACAGCGCGATCGCTGCGCTGTCGTCCGAGCGCAGGCGCTTCCGGCTAGGTATCGCCGCGCATGTGGCTGGGCCTGAAGTGCCGACCTTGCTGGCTCGCCTGAATGAACGCGACCCGGCCTTGACCATCGAAGTGCGGCTGGAGAACTCCCGCAGCCTGCTCGATGCTTTCGACAACGGCGAAGTGGATGCGGTGATCGTGCGCCAGGAGGACGACGGCCGCAATGGCGAAGATCTGGGGCCGGAGCATTTCGGCTGGTTCGCCGCGCCGGGTTTCAATCAGCGCTGCGGGGAGCCGCTGCGGTTGGCGGCGTTGGCGCCCGGCTGCGGCGTGCGTGATATCGCCACGCGCGCGTTGAACGGTGCGGGCATAGCATGGGTCGAAGTCTTTGTGGGCGGCAGCGCCGCTGTTGTGGCGGCCGTTTCGGCCGGGCTGGCGGTCGCGCCTTTTTCCTGCCGTCTCGCTTCGGCGGACGTGATCGAGGTCGGCCAGCTGCTTGGTTTGCCGGAGTTGCCGTCGTCCCGGATCATGCTGCATTCGACCCTGTCGGACCAACGTTCCCGCGAAGCGTTGCGGACGTTGGCGGCCGCCTATCGGGAGCATAGGCATGCACCAGGGCGTGCCGGCCGCCCGGGTACTACTGACACAAACTGACAGAGGTTTCGATTACGCTCTGGTTTTCCGACAAAGGAGGCCCCCATGAAACGCTCCATCACCATACTCGCGGAAGACTTTGCCGATTGGGAAACCGCCCTGATCAATTCAACCGCGCGCGCCTACTACGGCTTCGACACACGCTACGCCAGTCCCGATGGCAATCCGGTCACTTCGTCCGGCGGGATGAAGGTGGTGCCGCAACTGGCGATCGACGCCATCCCGCTCGACGGGCTAGACCTGCTGATCGTCTGCGGCGGAACCATCTGGCAGACCGACAGGGCGCCCGAGATAGGCGCGCTGCTGGCCGCCGCCCACAAGCGCAACGTAGTCGTTGCCGGCATCTGCGACGGCACCGTGGCGTTGGCGCGGGCGGGCGTGCTGGATCATGTCCGCCATACCTCCAACTCGGCGCAGAACCTGTCGCAACTGGGTTACGCCGGCGCCGCCCACTACCAGGACGTGCCCTATGCCGTTGCCGATCAACGCGTGGTCACGGCGCCTGGCAGCGCGCCGGTCAGCTTTATGGCGGAAATTTTGCGCACCATGGGTATCGGCGACGACAATCTGAAGGCTTACCTGGCGATGCACGCGGCCGAGCACAGCCGGCACGCCTAGTTCAGGTATGCACCAGCGCTTGGTGCAGGGCTTCCCGATCTTCGGCTGAGGGCTGGTACAGATAGTTGAATTTGCCGGCCACCATGGTCGCCACCGGCAGGCCGTCGCGGAACAGCACGCGGTTGCCGGACAGTGCGGGGACTTTGTCGCCGGGCAGCAGCGTGCCGCACAGGTTGAGCGGGTCGATGCCGGAGATGCAGGCCAGGCTGCCGTCGTGCTTGCGGCGGCGCATGTCGCGCAGCAGGGGGATGGCTTCGGGCAGGGCGAACTGCTCGCCGGACAGGCCGGCGATGAATCGTCCGCCGCGGATCTCGCCGCGCGCTTCGAGGCGGTGATAGACGGGCAGCAGCTCGCGCCACGACGGCATCCACGCGGCTTCGCGCTCCAGCAGCCGCCAGAACATCACGCCGTAGCGGCGCAGCAGCGTCATGGCGATGTGCTCCAGCGTTTCGGGAGCTGTGCGCGGCCTGCGCGGCGGCGCGACGACACGGCTGGCGCTGACTTTGCCGCCGGCCGCGCTCTCGGCGGCGCTTGCGGCGATCTCGCTGACGCGTTCACGGATCGTCACGTCGTCGCCGCGCCGCACCAGCGCCCAGCGGCCGGCTTCCTCCATGGTCGGCGCCGCGCCCGCGCCACGGTGGCGGCGCTTGTCGTTGCTGGACTTCTTGTTCGCCGGTAGCAGCATGGCGCGCAGTCCGGCGAAGCTGTCGGCGTTGACCAGCCCTGTTGCCACCAGCTCGCCCAGCGTGTTTTCCAGTTCCACCGGCAGCAGGCGCGCATCGTGCACAAGTTCGTCGAAGAACATGGCGCCGTCGCGCCGCAACGCTTCGAGCACGCGCGCGGCGCGCGGCGATACTTCGATTTCGCCGGCCACCGCGGGCAGCGCGTGCCATAAGCCCAGTTGGCGGCGCGGCAGCAGCACCAGCGGCGTATTGCGTACCGGCCCTCCGGCGGCGCTGGCCGGTGCGCCGATGCGCGTCCAAACCAGTTTGCCGCTGCGGCACAGGTCATCGAGCCAGGACTTCGAATAGTCCCGCATGCGCAGCGACAGCAGATCGCTCTCCCATGCGCCGGCGCCGGCTTCGTAGCCTTCCAGCTGGGCCAGCAGCAGCGGCAGCGAATCCTCGCCCTGCAGTTGCGTGTCCGCTGGCAGGTGCTGCCAGTCGAACAGGAAGCGCATGAAGTCCTGGCGCTCCACCGGTTCGATCTCGCGCCGCAGGCTCTTGATGGTGTAGCGGTGGATGCGCGCCAGCAGATGTCGCTCGCACCATTCCTCAACGCCGGCGCCAGGCGTGAAACGGCCGCGCATCACATAGCCTTCGCTTTCCAGTTGGGTGAGGGCGATGGTGGCGCTGCTGGCGGTTAGTCCCAGCGCGCCGGCAATCGCCGCCACCGGCAGCGGGCCGAAGCCGCTCAATCGTGCGCGCAGGATTTCGACCAGCGCGGTGTCGGCGTTCCATTCGCTATCGCCGTCGATGCCGGCGGGCGGTGGGGCCAGCGGCGGCGTGGACTGCGCCTGCGGATAGGCGGCTTGCACGCAAGCCAGGCGCTCCAGCGGTACCCAGAAGTCGATGCCACTCTGCGCCCCCGCTGCCTCACCGCGCATGCGCGTCGCCCGGCCGCCGGCCGCCAGTGCTTCCAGCCACCCGGGCCAGCCTTCGTTGGCAGCCGCCTCCGCATGCGTGATGCAGGCCAGAGACATCAAGGCCTCATGCATCTCATCGGCATTGCGCGCATTCGGCCAGGCTTCCTCCGCCACGCTGGCGATGGCGCCCGCATCGAGCGCGCCCAGGTCGTCGCTCGATGCGGGATCGGTCCAGCGCCGGTTGATGACGGCCTGCGTGCGCCGCTCCTCCAGCGGCGCGTCGTCGAGGAAGGCGTAGGGGCGGGCGTTGAGGATCTCCATCGCCAGCGGCGACGGCGCCGGCAGGTCGCGCGCCAGCAGCGTCACTTCGCCAGCCTCCATGCGGCGCAGCAGGGCAAGCCAGCCCTCGCTGTCCATGGCTTCGTGCAGACAGTCGTCGAGCGTCTGATCGACCAGCGGATGGCTGGGCAGCTCACGCTCGCCGACGATGTTCTCCAGGCACGCCGCCTGGTCGGGGAAGACGGACGCCAGCAGATCGTCGCTCTTCATGCGCTGCAGCTGCGGCGCCACCTTGCGGCCGCCTGCGTAACGGGGCAGCGCCAGCGCGGTGGTGGCGTTCCAGCGCCACCGCACGTTGAACAGCGGCGCGTCGAGCAGCGCCTGGATCAGTATGTGCTCGGCGGTGGCGGAGCGCAGATAGCGCCACACCTCGTCCAACGGGAAGCTGTGCGCGATGGACAGCGACAGCACGATGGCATCCTCGGTGGCTGCGGCCTGCAATTCGAAGTTGAAGCTGCGGCAGAAACGCTTGCGCAGCGCCAGTCCCCAGGCCCGGTTGATGCGGCTGCCGTAGGGCGAGTGCAGCACCAGCTGCATGCCGCCCGATTCGTCGAAGAAGCGCTCCATCACCAGCGTATCGCGGGTCGGCAGCGCGCCCAGCGCGGCGCGGGACCGGGCCAGGTACTCGACGATCTGCCGCGCCGCATCCTCGCCCAGGCCGAGATGTTCGTACAGCCAGTCGACGGCGCGCTCAATGGCCGCCGCGCCGTCCGGGGCTGCATCCGGGCTGCCCGCCAGCTGCCGTTCGATCTCGCCGCGCAAGCGCGCTACGCCCATCGACAGCTCGTCGCTGCGGCCCGGCGCTTCGCCCAGCCAGAACGGGATGTTGGGCGCCGCGCCGTGCGCATCCTCCACCCGCACCTTGCCCGCCTCAACACGCTGGATGCGGTAGGAGGTATTCCCCAACTGGAAAACGTCGCCGGCCAGGCTCTCGACGGCGAAGTCCTCGTGCACCGTGCCGACCATCTGGCCCTGCGGCTCCAGCACCACCGTGTAGTCGGCGTTGTCCGGGATGGTGCCGCCCGAGGTGACGGCGGTCAGCTTGCCGCCGCGCCGGCTGCGCAGCGCGCCGGCCACCGTGTCGCGATGCAGGTAGGAGCCGCGCACGCCGTTGCGGCCCGTGTAGCCCTCGGCCAGCATGCGGATCACGGCGTCGTAACGGTCGCGCGGCAGCTGCGCGTAAGGCGCCGCGCGGCGCACCATGGCGAACAGCTCGTCCTCGCCCCATTCGCGGCAAGCCACTTCGGCGACGATCTGCTGCGCCAGCACGTCCAGCGGCGCGGCGGGGATGTGCAACAGGTCCAGCTCATCGCGGCGCACGCAGTCCAGCAGCGCCGCGCATTCGATCAAGTCGTCGCGTGACGTCGGGAACAGCCGGCCCTTGGGTAGGCCGCCCACATGGTGGCCCGAGCGGCCCACGCGTTGCAGCAGCGAGGCGATATTCCTCGGCGATCCGATCTGGCACACCAGGTCGACGTCGCCGATGTCGATGCCCAGCTCCAGCGAGGCGGTGGCGATCAGCACCCGCAGCTCGCCGCGCTTGAGGCGCTGCTCGGCGTCGAGCCGGTATTCCTTGGACATGCTGCCGTGGTGCGCCGCCACCAGCTCCGCGCCCAGCCGCTCGCCCAGGTGGCGTGCCATGCGCTCGGCCATGCGGCGGGTGTTGACGAAGATGAGCGTGGTCTTGTGCAGCACCGACAGCTCGGCCAGGCGGTCGTACACGCGCTCCCACACCTCGTTCGGCATGACCGCTTCCAGCGGCACCGGCGGCAGTTCCAGGCCCAGGTCGCGCGCCCGCACATGGCCGACATCGACCACCGCGCAATCGCCGCCCGCGCCGACCAGGAACTGCGCCACCAGCGACAGCGGCTTTTGCGTGGCCGACAAGCCCACCCGCACCGGCGGCCGCGCGCACAGCGCGTCCAGCCGCTCCAGGCTGAGGGCCAGATGGCTGCCACGCTTGCCGCCGGCCACCGCGTGGATCTCGTCGACGATCACCGTGCGCACGGACGACAGCATGGCGCGGCCGCTGTCTGAACACAGCAGCACGTACAGGGACTCCGGCGTCGACACCAGGATGTGCGGCGCGCGCCGGCGCATGGCGTTGCGTTCGGCCTGGGTGGTGTCGCCGGTGCGCACGGCGCTGCGGATGCCGTGGTCGGCCAGCCCCATGGCGGCCAGTTCGCGGCTGATGCCTTCCAGCGGCGCCACCAGGTTGAGGCGGATATCGTTGGACAGCGCCTTCAGCGGCGACACGTACAGCACCCGCAATTCGTCGGGCAGCGGGGCGCTGGCGCTTTCGGCCACCAGCGCGTCGATGGCGGCCAGGAAGGCGGTCAGCGTCTTGCCGGAGCCGGTGGGCGCGGCCACCAGCACCGGCCGGCCGCCCTGGATCAGCGGCCAGGCGCGCAGTTGCGCTTCGGTCGCTTGCGGGAAGGCGGCCGCGAACCATGCCGCCACGGCGGGATGGAAGGTATGGCGTGGGGCGGTCAAGGGCGCATGCATACGCTATTAGATGGGGATGGCGCGGCCGAAGTCAAACAGACTCCGTCGAAATCCCAACAATGATACGCTTCAACATTGTCATTAAGTAATTTACCTAGGCGTTCACGATGAATCAACAGTCCGGTCCCCTGCTGTCTGTCCCCGACTTCCTGACGGCCCCCGGTGTGCTGGGCGCGCAGATCCAGGCCTACGACTGGTCGCAAACGCCGCTCGGCCCGATCGCCGCCTGGTCGCCGAGCCTGAAGGCGGTGGTCAGTCTGATGCTCAGTTCGCCGCAGCCGATGTGGATGAGCTGGGGGGAGCAGGCGACGTTTTTATACAACGACGCCTATATCAACGTACTCACCGGGGCCAAGCACCCCTGGGCGCTGGGCCGGCCGGTGGCCGAGGTCTGGGCCGAGATCTGGGACTATTGCGGGCCGCTGGTGGACCGCGTGTTGCAGCACGGCCAGGCCACGCTGGCCGACGACGTGCGTCTGTTCCTGCGCCGCGCCGATTTTCTCGAAGAGATGTTTTACTCGTTTTCGTACAGCCCTGTGCGCGACGAATCCGGGCGGGTGGCCGGCCTGTTCTGTCCCAGCCTGGACGTCACGGCCAAGCACCTGAACGCGCGGCGGCTGCGCACGCTGTCGGACCTGAGCAGCCGCTCGCTGCAGGAAAAGACCGTGCTCGACGCCTGCGCCAGCGCCGTCGCCGCGCTGGCCGGCAACCCGGACGATCTGCCGTTTGCGCAGCTGTACCTGGCCGATCCCGACGGCGGCCCGGTGCAACTGGTGCAGGCCACGCACGCCGGCATCGACGCCGCGCATTTTCCGCTCGGGGCGGTCATCTCCGACGGTGTCGGCCGCGAGGTGGCGCTGGACCAGGTCGCGGGCTTGCCGCAGGGGCTGGCCAACCAGGCGCTGCGCCGGGCGCTGGTGCTGCCGCTGGCCGGCGCCGGCGCCGGCCAGCAGGCGGCCATCGGTGCGCTGGTGCTGGGCGTGAGCGCGGCGCGCAGGCTCGACGACGATTACCGCAGCTTTTTCCAGCTGATCGCTACGCAGGCCGGCAATGCCATCCAGCAGGCGCGCGCCAGCGAGGGCGAACGCCTGCGCGTGCTCGCCCTGGCCGAACTGGACCAGGCCAAGACCCAGTTCTTCAGCAATGTCAGCCACGAATTCCGCACCCCGCTGACGTTGCTGCTCGGGCCGCTGGAGGAAGCGCTGGACGACGTCGGCCAGCCGCTGCCGCCGGCGCAGCGCGAGCGCCTGCAACTGATGCACCGCAACGGCTTGCGCCTGCAGAAACTGGTCAACACGCTGCTCGATTTCTCGCGCGTGCAGGCGGGCCGCGCCCACGCCCATTTCGTGCCGACCGACCTGGCGGCGCTCACGTCCGACCTGGCCAGCAGCTTCCGTTCGGCGGTGGAGGGCGCCGGCATGCGGCTGACGGTCGATTGCCCGCCGCTGGCCGCGAGCGTGTATGTGGACCGGACCATGTGGGAAAAAATCGTCCTCAACCTGTTGTCGAATGCGTTCAAGTTCACCTTCGAAGGCGAAATCCGCGTCAGCCTGCGCGGCGTCGGGCAGCAGGCGCGCCTGTGCGTGGCCGACAGCGGCACCGGCATCGCGCCCGACCAGGTGCCGCGGTTGTTCGAGCGTTTCCACCGGGTCGAAGGGGCCCGCTCGCGCACGCACGAAGGCTCGGGCATCGGCCTGGCGCTGGTCAACGACCTGGTGACGCTGCATGGCGGCGAAATCGTCGTGCGTAGCGAACTCGATCGCGGCACCGAGTTCTGTGTCGCCATCCCGCTCGGCACGGCGCACCTGGACCCGGCGCAGATCGGCGAGGAGGAGCCGGCGCCGGCGCCGCCGCAGGCCACGCGCGCCTACCTGGCCGAAGTCGAAGGCTGGATGCAGCCGGCGTCTGCGCCGCGCGCGGCGGCGGCCGCATCGGGCGGGCCGGCGCGGCGCGGCCGCCTGCTGATCGTCGACGACAACGCCGACATGCGCGACTACCTGCAGCGGCTGCTGGAGGGCGAGTGGCAGGTCGAAGTGCGCACCAACGGCGTTGAAGCGCTGGCGGCGTTGGAACGACAAGCGCCGGACATGATCCTGTCCGACGTGATGATGCCGCAGCTGGACGGCTTCGGCTTGCTGGCGGCGGTGCGCGCCAATCCCGCCGTGCGCGGCATGCCGTTCATCCTGCTGTCGGCGCGCGCCGGCGAAGAGGCGCGGCTGGAAGGCTTGCAGGCCGGCGCCGACGACTATCTGGTCAAGCCGTTCTCCGGCCGCGAACTGGCCACCCGCATCGATCTGCTGTGGCAGCGCCAGCAGGCGCGCACGGTGGAGCAGGCGGTGGCGCGGCGCACGCAGAGCATTTTCAGCCAGGCGCCGGTCGCCATCGCCATCCTGCGCGGGCCGCAGCATGTGTTCGAACAGGCCAACGCGTATTACCAGCAACTGGTCGGACAGCGTCCGCTGGCGGGCCTGCCGATCCGCGCCGCGATGCCGGAGCTGGCGGGGCAGGGCATCTACGAATTGCTGGACGGCGTGCTGCAGACCGCCCGGCCGTATGTCGGCCGTTCGATGCTGGTGCGGCTGCTGCGCGGCCAGCCGGCGCAGCTGACCGACTGCTATTTCGATTTCGTCTACCAGCCCTTGCTGGACGACGCCGGCCAGCCGGAAGGCGTGGCGGTGGTGGTGTTCGAAGTGACCGAACTGGCCAACGCCAAGCGCGCCGCGGAGCAGGCCAGCCGCGCCAAGGACGAGTTCCTGGCCATGCTGGGCCACGAGCTGCGCAACCCGCTGGCGCCCATCGTCACCGCGCTGCAGCTGATGCAGCTGCGCGGCGGCGACTACGCGGTCAAGGAGCGCGCCGTGATCGAGCGCCAGACCAGGCACCTGGTGGCGCTGGTCGACGATCTGCTCGATGTCTCGCGGGTGGCCGAGGGCAAGATCCAGCTGCGCCGCCAGCCGGTGCAGATGGCCGAGGTGGTGGCGCGCGCGATCGAGACGGCCAGTCCGCTGATCGAACAGAAACGCCACGTGCTGGAGCTGGACGTGCCGGCCAGCGGCCTGGCGGTGATGGCCGATCCGACCCGCTGCGCGCAGGTGGTGGCCAACCTGCTGACCAACGCCGCCAAGTACACCGAGCAGGAGGGCCGCCTGAGCGTGCGCGCCTGGCGCGATGGCGACGAGGTGGCGGTGCAGGTATGCGACAACGGCATCGGCATCTCGTCGGACATCCTGGGCTCGGTGTTCGACCTGTTCGTGCAGGAGCGCCAGGCGCTGAGCCGTTCGCAGGGCGGGCTGGGACTGGGGCTGACCATCGCCAAGAGCATGGTGGCGCTGCACGGCGGCCGGCTGCAGGCGCACAGCGAGGGCATCGGCCGCGGCAGCACCTTTACCATGCACCTCCCCGTGCTGGAGCTGGGGGCGCACGAGCCGGCCGCGGCGGCGCCGCCGGCCGGCGACGCCAGCGCGACGCCGGGCGGCGCACTGCGCGTCATGGTGGTCGACGACAACGAGGACGCCGCCCGCGCGCTGGGCGAGGCGCTGGAGCTGATGGGCCACTCGGTGCAGGTGGTGTTCAGCGCGCCGGCCGCGCTGGAACTGGCGCCGCTGCTGCGGCCGGACATCTGCCTGCTCGATATCGGCCTGCCCGGCATGGACGGCTACGAGCTGGCGGTGCGCCTGCGCCAGCAGGTCGCGCGCGGCAGCGGCGACCTGCGCCTGTTCGCCGTCACCGGCTACGGCCAGGACGCCGACCGCCGGCGCGCCATGGAGGCCGGCTTCGACCATCACCTGACCAAGCCCATCGATCTGGCGCGGCTGGACGCCATGCTGCGCACAGTTGTCGGCGAATAAAGTGACTTGCAGTAAAAATACTTGCGTCGTATAGGCGTGCTCCTACAAAAAAAGCGGCTGCACCTGTTATGCTGTTCAGCAATTTACGTTATTTTAACTTTTACTTTTTGAAAATGGGGATTTGATGAGCTCGAACGATAACGCCCGCCGCATCGGCACGCTGATCCAGCAACACCAGGCCGAGATCCAGGCTGAGTGGATAGCGCAGCTGCAAGGCCTGTCCTTCCGCAGCGACGCCGCGTCCGAGGAACAGTTGCGCCGGCATTGCAGCCAGTTTCTGGCGCTGCTGCCGAACGCCACGCTCAACGGCGGCTTCGACAGCATCGACGGCCGCGCCTTCGACGAGGTGCGCGACCAGCTGACCGAGATCTCGACCCAGCGCGCCCGCCAGGGCTCGACCCCGAGCGAGACGGCGATGTTCGTGTTCTCCCTGAAGCAATCGCTGTTTACCAGCCTGCGCCAGTCGCTGGGCGCCGAGCCCGACCTGCTGGCCGAGGCGCTGTGGAGCGTGAGCACGCTGCTCGACAAGCTGGGCCTGTTCACGGTGGAAGTGTTCCAGAAGAGCCGCGACCAGATCATCGTGCGCCAGCAGCAGGAACTGCTGGAGCTGTCGACCCCGGTGGTCAAGCTGTGGCAGGACATCCTGGCGCTGCCGCTGATCGGCACGCTCGACAGCGCGCGCACCCAGGTGGTGATGGAGAGCCTGCTGGAGAAGATCGTTGAGACCGGCGCCGCGATCGCCATCATCGACATCACCGGCGTGCCGACCGTCGACACGCTGGTGGCCCAGCATCTGATGAAGACCATCGCCGCCGCCCGCCTGATGGGCGCCGACTGCATCATCAGCGGCATCCGCCCGCAGATCGCGCAAACCATCGTGCACCTGGGCGTCAACCTGGAGGACGTGGTCACGAAGGCCACGCTGGCGGACGCCTTCATGGTGGCGCTGGCCCGCGTCGGCGCCAGCGTGACCCGCACCGCCGCCTGAGCCGCCTATGGAACGCATCCCTATCTTGCGCATCGGCGACCTGCTGCTGGTGACGATCCAGGTCGACATGCATGACCGCCTGGCGATGACGCTGCAGGACGACCTGACCGAGCGCATCGTGCGCGACAACGCCAAGGGCGTGCTGATCGACATCTCGGCGCTGGACCTCGTCGACTCCTTCATCGGCCGCATGATCAGCAACACGGCGGCGATGGCGCGCGTGCTCGACGCCCAGACCGTGCTGGTCGGCATGCAGCCGGCGGTGGCGATCACGCTGGTCGAGCTCGGCCTGACACTGCCGGGCGTGAAAACCGCCCTCAACGTCGAGAAAGGCATGACGCTGCTCGGAAAGAGCTATCTGAGATGAGCAATGCGAGTGCACCCTTCGCGGTGCGGTTTACGTCGCGCCTGCTCGACGGCGGCGGCAGGGTCCAGCACAGCAGCACGCTGCCGCTGCGCACCGACGAACACGTGGTCGGCGTGCGCAAGGTGGTGCGCGAGCACGCGCTGGAGATGAAGCTGAGCCTGGTCGAGCAGACCAAGCTGGTGACGGCCGCCAGCGAGCTGGCGCGCAACACCATCAAGTACGGCGGCGGCGGCATGGTGCTGGCGCAGACGCTGTCGGACGGCGTGCGGCACGGCCTGCGGCTGGTGTTCGCCGACGACGGCCCCGGCATCGCCGACATCGCCCAGGCGCTGCGCGACGGCTACACCAGCGGCGGCGGGCTGGGGTTGGGACTGGGCGGCGCCAAGCGCCTGGTCGACGAGTTCGATATCGATTCACGCAGCGGAGAGGGTACGGCAGTAGCGATCACCAAATGGAAAAAATAATCAATTCGCTGGAAGAACCGCACTGGGTGGCGATCACCCATACCAGCGATATCGCCGCCGCCCGCCGTCTGGGGCAGCGGCTGGCGCAGCAACTGGGCTTTGACGACACCCGCGCCGGCCAGCTGGCCATCATCATCACCGAGCTCGCCACCAACATGCTCAAGCACGCCGGCGAGGGCCGCCTGGCGCTGTCGGTGGTGCACAGCGGCGAGGCCAACGGCATCGAAGTGCTCGGTTACGACCGCGGCCCCGGCATCGCGAACGTGGGCCTGGCGCTGCGCGACGGCGTCTCCAGCGCCGGCACCGCCGGCACCGGGCTGGGCGCGCTCAAGCGCCTGGCCGACGAGTTCGATGTGTATGCGCCGCGCGGCAAGGGCGCGGTGTTCTTCGCGCGGCTGTGGGACGCCGGGGCGCCGGCCGCGCCGCTGCAGACCGGCGCGGTCTGCCTGCCGCTGGCGGGCGAGACGGCCAGCGGCGACGCCTGGGCCGTGGCGCGCCAGCGCCATACGCTGACCTTGCTGATGGTGGACGGCCTGGGCCATGGGCCGGAGGCGGCCAAGGCGNCNACGGCG
>NZ_LRON01000030.1:0-71752 GCF_001758795.1 Duganella sp. HH101
TGCTGCGCAACCTTGCGCTGATACTCGGCACCAGCGTGCAGGGCAAGCCGGTCGAGGTGCTGTTCGAGCACGATCCCGCGCAGCGCCTCGTACAACATGGCCGGCGTCAGCGGCTTCATCAGCACCAGATCCAGCACCCCGGCCTGCTCCCGCATGCGCTGGTGCAGCGCGTGCGAGCTCTCGACATTGGCCAGCGCGACCAAGGCCGCCCCCGTGCGCCCGCGCAGCCGCTGCATCGCATCCCAGTCGTCCACGCCGTCGAGCAGCACCAGCTCGTACGCCGTCCCGGGTCGCGCCAGCTGCTGCGCCGCGGCGGCCGTGTCGGCCGCGCCATCGGCCTGGCCGCCCATGCCCGCTATCATCGCCTGCAGCAGCTGGCGCGATTGCTCGCCCGCGCTGACCAGCAAGACCCGCACCGGCAAGTCCGCGCGCGCCTGGCCCTGCCCCTGCGCGGTGCGGCCGTAGGCGACCGCGAACGAGAACGTGCTGCCGACGCCGGGCGTGCTGTCGACCCGCAGCTCGCCGCCCATCAGGCGCACCAGCCGCTGGCTGATCGCCAGGCCGAGGCCGGTGCCGCCGAAGCGCCGCGTGGTCGAGCTTTCGGCCTGCGTGAACGAATCGAAGATGCTGCTCTGCTGCTCCGGGTCGATGCCGATGCCGGTGTCGCGCACCGAGAAGTGCAGCCGCACCTGCACCGCGTCGGCATACTGCAGCTTGACGCCCACCACCACCGAGCCGCGCTCGGTGAACTTGATGGCGTTGCCGGCCAGGTTGACCAGCACCTGGTTGAGCCGCAGCGCGTCGCCCACCACGTCCGGCGGCAGCGCGGGATCGAGATCGAACAGCACCTCGACCGGCTTGCCCTGCACGCTGGTGCCGAGTATCAGCGCCAGGTTGCGCAGCATCTGCTCCAGGTTGAACGGCACCTGCTCCAGCACCAGCTTGCCCGTTTCCACCTTGGAGAAATCCAGGATGTCGTTGAGGATGCCCAGCAGCGAATGGGCCGCCGCATAGGTCTTGTCGACATAGTCGCGCTGCTGCGCGCTCAGCGCCGTCAGCCGCAGCAAGTGCTGCATGCCGAGGATGCCGTTCATCGGCGTGCGGATCTCATGGCTCATGGTGGCCAGGAACTGGCTCTTCACGCGCGTGGCGGTCTCGGCCCGGTTGCGCTCGACCAGCACCGCGTCGCGCTCGCGCGACAGCTCCTCGGTGCGCTCGCGCACGCGCGCCTCCAGCGTCTCGCGGCCCTGCATGATCACCTGCGACATGTGGTTGAACGCGCGCGTGGCCTGGGCGATCTCGTCGTTGCCCGCCACCTCCAGCTGGCCGCCCAGCTGGCCGGCCGCGATCATCTGCGCGCCGTGCGTGAACTGGGCGATCTGGCGTATCAGATAGCGTCCCAGCAGCAGCGAGAACAGCGCCACCAGCACCATCTCCAGCGCCGCCAGCGACAGGCTCCAGCGCCGCGCCTCGGCCAAGGTCTGCTCCAGGCTGGCGACATCGAGCCCGATGCGCACGCTGCCGTAATGGACGCCGCCCACCGTCACCGGGCTGGCGACGGCGAACATGCCGTCGCTGGCCTCGTCCAGCGTGGCGTGCGGCACGAAGGGGCGGTCCAGCGCCGCCTGCTGCCCGGCCTCGGCCAGCACGCGCTGCTCGGCGTCGAGCACCTGCGCGTACAAAGTGCCTTCGGTGCCGCTGAGCTGGCGCGCGAACGATTGCAGGCTCTCCAGGTCGTGGCCGATGACGGCGTCGCGCGACATGGCGGCGAAGGTCTCGGCCGTCACGCGCGCATGGCGCAGCACCTGCTGTTCGTTGGATTCGCGCAGGAAATGCAGCACGCTGAACACCAGCACCCCGAGCAGCAGCGCCTCGATCAGCGCGATGCCGAGGATGGTCTTGGCGCGGAAACTCAATGCCACACGCATGCTATTCCTGTATCCGGGCGTCCGCCGGAGAAATGCCCAGGCGGCGCACATCGTCCCAATCCTGGTCCTGCGCCGGCTCGAAGCCGTCGAAGCCGATCTCGGCGAGCAGCTTGAGCTGCGCCGGTTCCAGGCTGATCTGCATCATCGCCGCCAGCACGCGGCTGCGCACCGCCGGATCCAGCTGCGGCCGGGTGGCGATGGCGTGCGAGGTGTAGGGCTGGCTGGTCCACACCACGCGCAGTTCGCGCGAGATGTCGGGGTCGAGCAAATCCAGCGTGCGCGGCACGCCGCCGCCGGCCGGATACAGGCCCTTGACCACGCCGCGGTACACCGAATTGTGCGACTTGACGAAGGCCGCCTTGAACGGCAGGTGCTGGCGCCGCAGCTCGGCCTGCACCAGCAGCGTCGCGCCGAACGCGGCGGGCGTCGGGAAGGCCAGCGTGGCGCCGGCCAGGTCTTTCATCTCGCGCACCGGACTATCCTTGCGCACCACCAGCACGCCCCGGATGCGCTCGCCCTTGGCGCGCGCCAGCGCGCGGTAGCCGGGCTTGGCGTGGTAGACCACGAAATGATAGGGGTTCATGTAGGCGAAATCGTATTCGCCGGCCGCCAGCCGGCGCTCGAAAGTGGGCACGTCGGGCGCCGTCGCAAAGCTGAGCTTGATGCCGGATTTGTCGGACAGGGCCGCCAGCACCGGGCTCCAGTTGGCCGCCAGCTGCGATGCCGATTCCTGCGGCACCACGCCGAAGGTATAGCTGGTCTGCTGCGCGCAGACCGCCCCGGCGGAAGCGAGCAGCAACAGGGCGGCGCACAGGCGGCGTAATGGATGAGCCATGAGTCACCTTGGTTCGCGAGAAGACAGGAGTTTCGATCATAGCATAACGCCAACTGTCCAAACGGCATTTGTTGCCCCAAGGTAAATATTCATGTATATTAACGAAAATTGAAATATTGCATGACGGGCCGCCCAATCCCTGCGTCCGCCATCTCCATCCATGCCGATTCCCGCCTGCGCATCCTTGCGCTCTGCGGCGGCACGCGCTTCTACCTTGAGCAACGACTAAACATGAACATGCGAAAAAATATCAAAGTCAGCACCCGGCTGGCCATCGGCTTTGGCGCCATCCTGCTGATGCTGGCGATCGGCAGCGTGAACAGCCTGGTCAGCCTTGGCCAGCTCAACGCCGGCACCGAGGTCATCGTCACCGAGAACTACACCAAGGTCCAGCAGGCCCAGGCCATCATGAACCACAGTAACAAGATCGCCCGCTCGCTGCGCAACGCGCTGCTGATCCACGATGAAGCCAAGTCCGCCAAGGAAATGGCGGTGGTCCTCGAAAAACGCAAGGAAGTCGAAGCCGCCATGCAAAAGCTGGACGGCATGGTCAGGTCGGAAGCCGGCCGCGCGCTGTACACGCGCATGAAGGAGACGCGCACGCCCTACGAGGCGGCGGTGGACGAGGTGATGCGCAAGCGCAGCGCCGGCGACATCGAAGGCGCCGTCGACTACATGCTGGGCGCCACGCGCGACCTGCAGCTGGCCTATATGAACAGCGTCGACGCGCTGGTCGCGCACCAGAGCGAGGCCATGGAAAAAGGCCGGCTGAAGGCGGACGCCACCTACGTCCAGTCGCGCAACACCGCCATCGTGCTGGGCCTGCTGTCGCTGGCCATCGGCGTGGCGGCGGCCGCGCTGATCTCGCGCCAGCTGCTGCGCCAGCTGGGCGGCGAGCCTGACTACGTGGCCGGCATCGCCGGGCAGATCGCCGCCGGCGACCTGGCGGTGGAGATCGACGTGCGCGAGGGCGACCAGCGCAGCCTGCTGTTCGGCATCCGCGCCATGCGCGACAGCCTGGCCGAGATCGTCGGCCAGGTGCGCGGCGGCGCCGATTCCATCGTCACGGCGGCCAGCGAAATCGCGGCCGGCAACCAGGACCTGTCCTCGCGCACCGAGCAGCAGGCCGGCTCGCTGGAAGAGACCGCGTCGTCGATGGAAGAGCTGACCGCCACCGTCAAGCAAAACACCGACAGCGCGCGCCAGGCCAATACGCTGGCCGCCAACGCCTCGCAGATCGCGGTCGAAGGCGGCGTGGTGGTGGCCAAGGTGGTGCACACCATGGGCGAGATCAACGACTCGGCGCGCAAGATCGTCGACATCATCTCGGTCATCGACGGCATCGC
This sequence comes from Duganella sp. HH101, assembly GCF_001758795.1. Taxonomy (NCBI): domain Bacteria; kingdom Pseudomonadati; phylum Pseudomonadota; class Betaproteobacteria; order Burkholderiales; family Oxalobacteraceae; genus Duganella; species Duganella sp. HH101. The sequence goes on from NZ_LRON01000030.1 coordinate 4,110, forward strand.
CTTCCAGACCAACATCCTGGCCTTGAACGCGGCGGTGGAAGCGGCGCGCGCCGGCGAACAGGGACGCGGCTTCGCCGTGGTCGCCACCGAGGTGCGCACGCTGGCGCAGCGCTCGGCGGCGGCGGCCAAGGAAATCAAGACGCTGATCGACGATTCGGTGAGCAAGGTTGCCGCCGGCACCGAGCTGGTCGGCGAAGCCGGCGCGACGATGGAAGACATCGTCTCCGCCGTCAAATCGGTGACGCAGATCATGGGCGAGATCAGCGTCGCCAGCCACGAGCAGGAAGCCGGCATCGAGCAGATCAACCAGGCCATCGCCGAGATGGACACGGTCACGCAGCAGAACGCCGCGCTGGTCGAACAGGCAGCGGCAGCGGCCGAGGCGCAGCAGGACCAGGCGCATCGGCTGGTGCAGCTGGTGGGCGTATTCAAGCTGGCGAGCGGACGCCGCGCCGCGCCGGCCGGCAGCCTGCTCAAGCGACAGCGGCCGAAGCTGGCATTAGCCGCCTAGCCAAACCGCGCTACAATTTATCGATGAGCCAACTACTTATCGAACAGCTGGAGCCTGCGGGCTTCAGCGATTTCCTCCGCTATCTCGACGATCATTTATCCGACAACGGCCGGGGCGACACCGCCTACTTCCAGCCGCTGCCGCGCGACGCATCGCGCTTCCCCGCCGACAAGGCCGAAGCCTTCCAGGCCGGCCTGCGCACCCCGCTCGGCACGCCCGGCTGGCGCCGCTTGTGGGTGGCGCGCGACGCCGATGGCCGCATCGCCGGCCACATCGACCTGCGCGCCCATCCCGAACGCCACGCCGCCCACCGCTGCCTGCTCGGCATGGGCGTCGACCGCGACTTCCGCAAGCATGGCCTGGGCAGCCGCCTGCTCGCCCACGCCGCGCAATGGGCGCGCGACGCCGCCGGCCTGGCCTGGATCGACCTGCAAGTGCTGTCCTTGAACACGCCCGCGATCAGCCTCTACCAGCGCAGCGGCTACGTGCGCACCGGCGAAATCCCCGACATGTTCCTGATCGACGGCCGGCACTTCGCCTACACCGGCATGAGCAAGCGCCTTGACAGCCAAGGATGAGAATGGTTATCATTCGCATATTTAACTGAGAAGCCCGCTGCCGCCAGCCATACTCTCTCGACTTTTTGGGATAGAGATGGAAAAGCACAAGTTGGAACGGCTGGCGATCGTCGTCGCACTGGGCCTGGCATGGCCGGCGGCGCAGGCGCAGATCGAGGCGGAAGCGCCCACGGCGGTGCTGCCGCAGATTGAAATCCGCGGCCAGGGCCTGGGCAGCACCACCGAGGGCACCGGCGCCTACACCACCGGCAAGGCCAGGACCGCCCTGCCCCTGAACATGGCGCTGCGCGACACGCCGCAATCGATCTCGGTCGTCACCCGGCAGCGCATCGAAGACCAGAACCTCGTCACCGTCACCGACGTCGTCAACAACGTCACCGGCGTCTCCGTCAATCAATACGAAACCAACCGCGCCGGCTTCACCGCGCGCGGCTTCGACATCGACAACCTGCAGATCGACGGCGTGCCGACCACCTGGGACCAGCCGTGGAGCTCGGGCGAAGTGCTGGGCAGCCTGGCCACCTACGACCGCGTCGAGGTGGTGCGCGGCGCCACCGGCCTGATGACCGGCGCCGGCAATCCTTCCGCCGCCATCAACCTGGTGCGCAAGCGCGCCGGCAGCAAGGAGCTGACCGGCTCGGCCGAAGCGGGCGTCGGCAGCTGGAGCGAGCGCCGCGCCATGGCCGACGTCGCCACGCCGCTGAACCAGGCCGGCAGCGTGCGCGCGCGCATGGTCGGCGAATACCAGGCCGGCGACAGCTGGGCCAGCCTGATGACGAAGAACAGCCATACGCTGTATGGCACGGTTGAAGCCGACCTCGGCGCGAAGACCTTGCTGTCGGCCGGCTACAGCCGCCAGAAGAACGATCCCAAGGGACCGATGTGGGGCGGCCTGCCCTACTGGTACACCGACGGCAGCAAGACCAACTGGGACGTCTCGAAAACCTCGGCCGCCAGCTGGACCCGCTGGGGCTCGGCGTACGACAATTTCTTCGCCAACCTCGATCATGAATTCGACAACGGCTGGAAGCTGCGCGCCACCTACAGCCACGGCGACCGCAAGGCCGATTCCGCGCTGCTGTATTTGTCCGGCATTCCCGACCGCACCACCGGCCTCGGCATGGGCGCGTTTGCCGGCGCCTACCACACGCAGACCAAGCAGGACGACTTCGGCCTGCACGCCAGCGGCCCGTTCACGCTGGGCGGCCGCAAGCATGAGGCGGCGTTCGGCTACATCCATTCGAAACAGCAATTCAACACCGACAGCTACGATGCCGATTTCGGCCCCGGCGGCACGCCGGCCGTGGGCAACTTCAACACCTGGGACGGCAGTTATCCGGAACCGAAATGGAGCGCCGCCCAGTTCTACGAAAGCAGCGTCACCAGGCAGCAAGCCTTGTACGGCGTGGCGCGCTTCGCGCTGGCCGATCCGCTCAAGCTGATCGTCGGCGCCCGCCTGACCAACTACGACAAGACCGGCTACGGCCGCTACACGCCCGCCTATGAACTCAAGCACGACCGCGAAGTCACGCCGTATGCCGGCCTGGTCTACGACATCGGCGACCACTACTCGGCCTACGCCAGCTACACCAGCATCTTCCAGCCGCAGAACCTGAAGGACTACGGCGGCAAGATGCTAGCCCCGGTCGAGGGTAAGAGCGCCGAGGCCGGCGTCAAGGGCGAGTTCTTCGACGGCCGCCTGAACGCCTCGCTGGCCGTGTTCCAGATCAGGCAGGACAAGCTGGGCCAGGAAGGCGGCATGGTCGACCGCGACGGCGACGGGCCGCTGGCGCCGGAAGCCTGGTACCGCGCCAGCACCGGCGCCACCAGCCGCGGCATCGAGTTCGACCTGGCCGGCCAGCTGGCCAGGGGCTGGAACGCCAACATCGGCTATACCCGCTTCCACGCCGAGGACGCGGCCGGCGTCGACGTCAACAGCGTCTATCCGCGCCAGCTGCTGCGCCTGTTCACCACTTGGCAGCTGCCGGGCGACTGGAAGGCGCTGACCGTCGGCGGCGGCGTCAGCTGGGAAGGCCGCAGCTACACGGCCGATCCCAAGGCGCCGGCCAACACCAATGGCCGCATCGAACAGCCGGCCTACAGCCTGGTCAACCTGATGGCGCGCTACGACATCGACCAGCAATGGTCGGCGCAGTTCAACCTCAACAACGCGCTCGACAAGCGCCACTTCGGCATGTTCGCCGCCTACGGCGCCATCACCTACGCCGCACCGCGCAGCGCGGCGCTGTCGCTGAAGTACCGCTTCTAGGCAAGCGGGGGTGTCCGTTTCCGGACGGTGCTGAGCGGAGACGGGCAGGCGCGCGCCACCGGCCCCACCGGCGGCCGCGCGCCCGGGCCTTGATTTGACTGGCTTTGCCGCCCTGCGCGGCATGTGGCACGGCAATTGCAATGGAGAGCAGAACTTCAGCTTTCTATTGCATCTCCATGGACCAGGCACTCAACCCTTCGATCATCTCTGGCCGCCGGCGCAAGACCGTCATGGCGCTGGCCGCCGCGCTGGCCACGCTGTGCGCCGCCGCCTGGGGCATCAACCGCGTGGTCAGCCCCAGCGTCGACGCCGACAGCCTGCTGATCGCGCAAGTCCGCACCGGCAACATCGCCAACACCATCAACGCCTCCGGCATCGTCATCCCGGTGCACGAGGAACTGGTGTCCAGCCCGATCCAGACCCACGTCGCCAAGGTCCACGCCAAGCTCGGCCAGCAGGTCCAGGCCGGCGAACTACTGCTGGAGCTGGACAACCGCACCATCGTGCTGGCCATCGACGGCCTGCGCGAGCAGCTGGCGCAGCAGGAAAACCGCATCCTGGCGCTGACGCTGGAGATGGACCAGAAACGCAAGCAGCTGCTCAGCGCCATCGAACTGCTGGAGCTGGACCTGCAAGCCACCCGCGTCAAGCTGGGCCGATACCAGACGCTGCGCAAGGCCGGCGGCGTCTCGGCCGAGGACTTGCTGACGGCCGAACTGAACGTCAAGCGCAACGAGATCCAGCTGCGCCAGCAGCACGAGCAGATCGAGGACAGCAAGCGCGTCACCTCCTCCGGCATCGAAGGCGCGCGGCTGCAAAAGAACATCCTGCAAAAACAACTGCAACAGCAACAGGAACTGCTGGCGCAAACCCAGGTGCGGGCGCCGTTCGCCGGCATGCTGAGCTGGCTGCTGGCCGACGAAGGCGCCAGCCTCGCCACCGGCCAGCTGGTGGCCAAGGTCTCCGAGCTGAGCAACTACAAGGTCGAAGCCTCGCTGTCCGACTTCCACGCCCGCTCGCTCAGCGCCGGCCAGCCGGTGCGCGTCGAGCAGGGCAATGTGCGCCTGGACGGCGTGGTGCAGACCATCCTGCCGGAAATCCAGAACGGCACCGTCAAGCTGCTGGTGACGCTGGACCAGCCCAACCACGCGATGCTGCGCAACAAGCTGCGGGTCGAGGTCAACATCGTCACCGAGCAAAAGAAAAACACCCTGCTGGCCGACTACGGCCCCGCCTTCAACGGCCGCGGCCCGCAGGACGTCTTCGTGGTGCGCGACGGCGTCGCCCGCAAGACCACGCTCAACCTCGGCGCCAGCGACGGCAAGGCCGTGGAAATCCTGGCCGGCGCGCGCGCCGGCGACCGCCTCATCATTTCAGACACCAGCCGCTACAAGGATCGCGACAGCATCCGCGTGGCGCAATAAACCGCACCGAAAGGACCATCATGATACGCCTGAGCAAAGTCAGCAAAACCTACCAGACCGACAAAGTCGAAACCCTGGCCCTGAAGGACATCGACCTGCACGTCGAGAAATCCGAATTCGTCTGCATCATGGGCCCCAGCGGTTGCGGCAAGAGCACGCTGCTGAACCTGATCGGCCTGCTGGACCGGCCAGGCAGCGGCGCCATCCACGTGGCCGGCGCGCCCGTGGCTTCGTACAAGGACAAGCACGTGGCCAAGCTGCGCAACAACACCTTCGGCTTCATCTTCCAGAGCTTCCACCTGATCAACGACCTGCGCGTGATCGACAATGTCGAGCTGCCGCTGCTGTACCGCGACCTGTCGGCCAAGAAGCGCCAGCGGCTGGCGCGCGAGGCGCTGGAAAAAGTCGGCCTCGGCGCGCGCATGGACCACTACCCCAACCAGCTGTCGGGCGGCCAGCAGCAGCGCGTGGCCATCGCCCGCGCCATCGTCGGCCAGCCGCAAGTGCTGCTGGCCGACGAGCCGACCGGCAACCTGGACAGCAAGATGGGCCAGGAAGTGATGGACATCCTGCTCAAGCTCAACAGCGAAGGCACGACCGTGGTGATGGTCACGCACGACGAGCAGGAAGCCAGGCTGGCCAGCCGCATCGTGCGCGTGTTCGACGGCCAGCTGGTCGCTTAGGGAGACGCCATGTTCAGGAATTATCTGCTGACCGCATGGAAGGTCTTCATGCGCCGCAAGCTGTTCACCGCCATCAACCTGCTGTGCATCGTGCTGACGCTGGTGGTGCTGCTGGTGGTCACGGCGCTGCTGCAAAACGCCTTCTATCCGACCGGGGTCGAAGGCAAGAGCGAGCGCTTCGTGCAAGCCGTGATGATCGAGGCGCGCCACAGCGAGAACAAGGGCATCCGCCGCAGCCCGCTCGGCTTCAAGCTGATCGACAAGTACATCAAGCCGCTGAAGGGCGTGGAGGCGGTATCGGCCGCCACCATGCCGGAAACCGTGTCGGTCTACCAGGAAGGCCGCGTCAGCGAACTGCTGATGCGCCGCACCGACGCCGAATACTGGAAAATCCTCGACTTCAAGGTGCTGCAGGGCCGCGTGCCGGACCAGGCCGACGTCGAGCAGGGCCGCTTCGTGGCCGTGGTCAACGCCAGCACCGCGCGCAAGCTGTTCCCCGGCCAGCAGGCGCTGGGCCAGAAGATCAGCATCGGCGGCCAGTACTTCAGCATCATCGGCGTGGTCGAGGATGCGATGCACGTCAACGCCCTGTCCGACATCTGGGCGCCGGTCACGACCTTCCCGTCCACCGACTACCGCGGCCAGATGTTCGGCAACTTCAGCATGCTGGTGCTGGCGCACACGGCCGCCGACCTGCCGCGCATCCAGCGCGACATCGAAGCGGCCGCCAAGACCGTGGTGTTCGACGACCCCAATCAATTCAACATCGCCCGCGTGTGGGGCGACAGCAAGCTGGACCTGTTCGCCCGCATGCTGACGCAGCCGGACGGCGCCGATTCCGGCGCCGGCAAGCTGCTGGCCGTGATCGGCGTGCTGATGCTGCTGTTCATGATGCTGCCGGCGCTGAACCTGATCAACCTGAACACCGGCCGCATCCTCGAACGCAGCAGCGAGATCGGCGTGCGCAAGGCCTTCGGCGCCACCAGCGCCCATCTGGTGCGCCAGCTGGTGCTGGAGAATGTGCTGCTGTGCCTGGTCGGCGGGCTGATCGGCCTGGCCTGCGCACGCGTGGTGCTGTGGTGGCTGGAGGGCTCGGGCCTGATCCCCTATCTGCATGTGGAATTGAACCTGGCCGTGTTCGGCATGGGTTTGCTGCTGGCGACCATCTTCGGCCTGCTGTCCGGCGTGCTGCCGGCCTGGAAGATGTCCCGCCTCGATCCCGTCCACGCCTTGAAAGGAGCCGCATGATGCTGCGCCACTTACTGAAATTGATCTGGAAGCGCAAGTCGCGCAATATGATGCTGTCGCTGGAAATCCTGCTGGCCTTCGTGGTGGTGTTCGCCATCAGCGCCTTCGCGCTGCGCAGCTGGCAGTTGTACCAGCTGCCGACCGGCTTCGGCTACCAGGATGTGTGGTCGGTCGGGATCAACGCCCGCACCGAGGGCGGCATCGAAGCCGATCCGCAGATCTACGACAAGCTGCGCCAGAGCCTGAAGGCCTTGCCGGAAGTGGAGGAAGTCAGCTTCACCAGCTTCCCGGTGTATCAATCGTCCAACTGGACCAGCGAATTCACGCTGCGCGATGGCAAGCGCAAATTCGTCTCCAACCTGTTTGAAATGAGCGACGAGTTTCCCGCCGTGGCCGGCATGGCGCTGGCCGAGGGCCGCTGGTTCTCCAGGGCCGACGACGGCGCCGCCGAGCATCCGGTGATCATCAACCGCCGCCTGGCGCAGACACTGTTTGACGGCAAGCCGGCGCTCGGCCAGGTGTTCAGCGAGAACGAGGACCGCCCCAAGAAGGCGCTCAAGCAATTCAAGGTGGTGGGCATCGTCGAGGAATTCCGCAGCCAGGGCGAGTTCATGTCGCCGACCGGCTTCACGCTGGTGCGCCACAAAACCGGCGCCGACGAAGGCTCGCTCGAAGCGATCCAGCTCAAGGTGCGCAAGGGCACGCCGCGCACCTTCGAGGCCGCGCTCAACCGCCAGCTCAAGCTGGTGCGCAACGACTGGAGCTACACCATTTCGCCGCTGGCCGACATGCGCACCTCGATGCTCAAGGCGCAGACCATTCCGCTGACGATACTGGCGGTGATCGCCGCCTTCCTGCTGGTGATGGTGGCCTTCGGCCTGTTCGGCGTGCTGTGGCAAAACACCACCCAGCGCATCCCGGAGATCGGCCTGCGCCGCGCCATCGGCGCCGATTCCGGCCACATCTACAGCCAGATCATCGTCGAGCAGATGCTGCTCAGTTCGGGCGCCATCTTCATCGCCCTGCTGCTGCTGGTGCAACTGCCGCTGACCGGCGTGCTGGGCGACAGCCTGAACTGGGCGGTGTTTTTGATGGCGACGGCGCTATCGGCCGGCGTGATCTATCTGCTATCCTTGCTCTGTTCGCTCTACCCGGGCTGGCGCGCCGCGCGCCTGAGTCCGACCCAGGCGCTGCACTATGAATAAGGCTGTTTGATTTGATGGAATCTCCGAAGCAACGCATCCTCATCGTCGACGACGACAGCGCGGTACAGGTGTCGCTGGCGCTGCTGCTCAAGCAGTCCGGCTTCGACACCCAGTGCTGCGACGATCCGCGGCAGGCGCTGGAACTGCTGGCCCGCCAGCCGGTCGACCTGGTGCTGCAGGACATGAACTTCTCGCTGCGCACCAGCGGCGAGGAAGGCTTGCAGCTGCTGGCAGACATCAAGCAGCGGCACCCGGCGCTGCCGGTGCTGCTGATGACGGCCTGGGGCTCGATCGCGCTGGCGGTCAAGGGGGTGCAGGCCGGCGCCGCCAACTTCTTCACCAAGCCCTGGGACAACGCCCAGCTGATGGAGCTGATCCGCACCACGCTCGACACCGCCGCGCCGGCGCCGGCCGCCTGCCCCACGCGCGCCGCGCTCGACGCCCAGTTCGATTTCAGCGCCATCGTCGGCGAGCATCCGCGCCTGCTCAAGGTGCTGGCCGCCATCGGCCAGGTGGCGGCCACCAAGGCGCCGGTGCTGATCCTCGGCGAGAGCGGCTGCGGCAAGGAGCTGATCGCCGACGCCCTGCACCGCAACAGCCCGCGCGCGGAGCAGGCCATCGTCAAGATCAACATGGGGGCGATCACGCCCTCGCTGTTCGAAAGCGAAATGTTCGGCCACGTGCGCGGCGCCTTCACCGACGCCAAGACCGACCGCAAGGGCCACGTCGCCAGCGCCCACGAAGGCACGCTGTTCCTCGACGAGATCGGCGAGTTGAACCGCTCCGACCAGGTCAAGCTGCTGCGCGTGCTGCAAGACCAGACCTACCAGGCGGTGGGCGCCAGCCGCATGGAGCGGGCCGACATCCGCGTGGTGTCGGCCACCAACCGCGAGCTGGCCGAGCTGGTGGCCGCCGGCGAATTCCGCGAAGACCTGTTCTACCGGCTCAACCTGATCACCATCCGCCTGCCGCCGCTGCGCGAGCGCCGCAGCGACATCCCGCTGCTGGCCCGCCACATCCTCGGCCAGGTGTCGGCCAGCTACGGCCTGGGCCCGGCCAGCATCGCGCCGGCCGCGCTGGAGTGGCTGAGCGCGCAGCCGTGGCCGGGCAATATCCGCCAGCTCAAGCAGACGCTGGAGCGCACGCTGCTGCTGGTCGGCAAGAGCGAATTGAAACAGGCCGACTTCATCGCCGCCGAGCAGCACGAGCATGGCGGCGCGGTGGGCGGCCTGCGCCTGGGCGTCGACGGCATGACGCTGGAACAGGTGGAGCGCCACATGATCGCCAAGGCGCTGGAGCAGCACCAGGGCAATATCTCGCGCGTGGCCAAGGCGCTGGGCCTGAGCCGCACCGCGCTGTACCGGCGGCTGGAGCGGCACGGCCTGGGCGGCGGCGACGCGGCGGACGGCGAGCGCGCATGAAACTGCGTCCCAGCCTGTACGCCTACCTCGGCTGCGCCCACCTGCTGTTCCTCGGCCTGACCATCACCCTGTTCCGCCAGGCGCCGCTGCTGATGCTGGGCCTGGAGCTGGCGGTGCTGTTGAGCTTTGTGCTGGGCGTGCGGCTGGTGCGGCGCGCGCTGGAGCCGCTGAGCTACACCCGCCACTTCCACGACCTGCTGCAAGACCAGCACTACGCGGCGCGGCTGCAGCACAGCGGCGATCCGCAGTTGAACGATCTGGTCCAGCTGTTCAACACCATGCTGGGCGCGCTGTACCAGGAACGTTTGCAACTGGGCGAACAACAGGGCTTCCTCGACCGCCTGCTGGAGGCCACGCCGAGCGCGGTCATCGTGTTCGACTTCGATGGACGCATCAGCCTGCTCAACGCCAGCGCGCAGGCGCTGCTCAAGCGCGACGACGCCAGGGGCAAGCCGCTGTCCGCCTGCCTGCCGGCGGACGCCGACCGCGACTACCCCGGCCTGCTGGCCCAGCTCGACGCGCTGCCGCTGGGCGACAGCCAGCTGCTGACCGACACCGACGGCCGCCGCTACCGTGGCCAGCGCGGCCACTTCCACGACCGCGGCTTCGCCCGCCACTTCCTGCTGGTGGAGGAGTTGACGCAGGAACTGGAAAGCTCGGAGAAAGCCACGTACGACAAGCTGATCCGCGTACTGGCGCACGAGGTCAACAACACCGTGGCGGCCACCGGCTCGGTGCTCGATTCGCTGCTGTACTACCGCAGCCAGCTGGCCGAGCGCGACGGCGAGGACTTCAGCACCGCCATCGTCGCCGTCAAGCGGCGCAACGTCAGCCTGGGCGAGTTCATCGAGCGCTTCACGCGGGTGGTCAAGATGCCGGCGCCGGAGCTGCGCCCCAACGCCGTGCGCGACATCATGGACGACATCCTCTACCTGTACCGCGAGCCCTGCCGCAGCCGCGGCATCCGCCTGGCCTGGCAGCGCTGCGACGAGGTGCCAGCCATCGCCATGGACCGCCACCTGATGGAGCAGGCGCTGCTCAACGTGGTCAAGAATGCGATGGAGGCGGTGGAAGCCGGCCATGCCGACGGCGCCGGCGAGAAGGCGATCGAGTTCGTGCTGGAGGCCGGGGCCGATGGCGTGCGGCTATCGGTGATCGACAGCGGCAACCTGCTGGGCGAAGTGCCGGCGCGGCAATTGTTCACGCCCTTCTTCACCACCAAGAAAGGCGGCCAGGGCATAGGCTTGCTGTTCGTGCGCGAAGTGCTGAACCGGCACGGCTACAGCTACCGCCTGGCCGCCACCGGCCAGGGTACGACCCGCTTCGATATCTGGCTGCCGGCCGGCCCTACTTGACGCGCTTGACGCGCGGGGCGGTGCGGGCGCCGTCGATGTCCATGAAGATCGCGCCCATCAGGCCGCGCTCGATCTTGACCTTGGGGTTGTTCAGGCTGAGGTTTTCCTGGCTGTCGTCGGCGATCATCCACACCTGGCCGTTAGCCAGGCGGATGCGCTGGTTGGGCACCCAGCCGTCGAACTCGCCGTTGATGCTGGTCTCGATGGAATCGATCTTGACCGGCGCCGCCAGCTGCTCCTTGCCGAAGTTGCGCTCCAGGTCGGCACGGGTGGGCGCCGCCGCCACCGCAGGCGCCGCGCCGGCAGCAGCAGCAGCAGCAGCAGCAACCGGTGCCCCCAGCTGTATCGCGTCGTAGCACGCCAGGCGGGCGGGCGCGTCGGTCAATTGGCGGCAGCGCAGCATGGCGCCGTCATCGGCCATCGCCGCGGTCGAAACTAACATCAGGGCCAACAAGGATTTCATCGCAGCGCTTCCATGGATATGAACGTGCTGCGATTATATAAGCGAAACGGGCGCGACAGGGAAAGCTCAGAATTCCTCCCAGCCGCCCTCGGCGCCGGCCGCCGCGACCTTGCCGCCCAACCGCTTCGGCGCCGGCCCGCGCGCCACCACGGCCGGACGCGGCGCCATCTTCAGCGGCCGCACCGCCGCCGCGCGCGGCTGCGCGCCGAGCTGGAAGATGCTGACCACGCGCTCCAGCTTGGCGGCCTGCTGCTGCATGGATTCAGCCGCCGCGGCCGCCTCCTCCACCAGGGCGGCGTTCTGCTGCGTCACCGTATCCATTTCGCTGACGGCCTGGTTGATCTGCTCGATGCCCGCGCTCTGCTCGTCGCCGGCGCTGCTGATGTCGGCCATGATGTCGGTCACGCGCTGCACGCTGGCCACCACCTCGCTCATAGTCTGCCCGGCCTGCTCGACCAGCCTGCTGCCGATCTCGACCTTCTCGACCGAATTGCCGATCAACGCCTTGATCTCCCTGGCCGCCGAGGCCGACCGCTGGGCCAGGTTGCGCACCTCGGTCGCCACCACCGCGAAGCCGCGCCCCTGCTCGCCGGCGCGCGCCGCCTCCACCGCCGCGTTCAGCGCCAGGATATTGGTCTGGAACGCGATGCCGTCGATGACGGCGATGATGTCGACGATCTTGCGCGAGGAATCGTTGATCGCGCCCATCGTGTCGACCACCTGCGACACTACCGCCCCGCCCTGCTGCGCCACCGCCGACGCCGATTGCGCCAGCTGGTTGGCCTGGCGCGCGTTGTCGTTGTTCTGGCGCACCGCGCTGGTCAGCTCCTCCATCGACGACGCCGTCTCTTCCAGCGAACTGGCCTGCTGCTCGGTGCGCGCCGACAAGTCCTGGTTGCCGCTGGCGATCTGGCTCGACGCCGAGGCGATGGTCTCGGTGCCGCTGCGCACCTCGCTGACGATGCCGGCCAGCGCGTCGCGCATCAGCTTCATCGCGTGCAGCATGCTGTGCTGGTCGCCGCTGCGGGTGTCGACGCTGACGGTCAGGTCGCCGGCGGCGATGCGGCTGGCGATGCCGGCCGCATAATCGGGTTCGCCGCCCAGCTGGCGCAGCAGCGTGCGGGCGATGACCACGGCGGCGCACGCGCCCACCGCGATGGCCAGCCCGCTCAGCGCCAGCATCAGCACGCGCGCGCTCTGGTAGGCGGTGGTGGCGGCGGCGGTGTCGGCCTGGTTGTTTTCCTTCTGCAGCGCCGCGTACTCGTCCATCACATCCTGCCAGCGCTGCGTGGCCGGACCGGCCTGCTTCATCAGCACCTCGGTGGCTTCGGCATCCTGGTTGGCCTTGGCCATCGCCACCACCTTGTCGGTCAGCGGCCGCGCCTCCTGGCCGGCGGCGGCGATGCGGGCACGGATCTCCAGGCCCTTGGCCGTCGCCGGCAGCCGGCCCAGCGCCTCGGCGGCCTTGTTGTAGTGGGCGCGCGCCGTGTGCAGCTTGGCCAGCTCGCTCTCGATGGCGGCCTGGTCGTTCAGCAGCACCACCGTGCGCGTGACCCGCGCCACGATGTGCACCGACTCCGACATTTCCTGCACCAGGTCGCCCCTGGCCACGTTCAGGCCGACGATGCTATCCAGCTTGGCGTTGATGGTGCTCATGTTGTACACACCCAGCGAGGCCACGCTGAGCAGCAGCGCCAGGACCAATCCGAACCCCAGGCTGAGCCGGGTACCGACTTTCATGTTTGCTATGGCCATACATCACTCCCCGGTGGACAACGGCATGTAACAAATTGTACGCCTTCGTTTCGGGCGGTTTGATGGAAATTTCCAGAGGCAAACATGCATCGTTGCAACGTCTGTTGATATACAAAAATCGCATACCAATATAGCCAAATATTCGTCTTTTAGTCGATGGAGGCGGCCTGTATATCGGTAATCGCATATAAAATGACCGATTCATTACCGGGCCCAGCTACCGGCTGTTACGGCCGGTGATGATGTGTGACTATTTAACCTGGCGGCAAGGGGCTATTCATGACGATCAACGTAATTCTGAACCTGCTGGCGGCGCTGGCACTGCTGGGCCTGCTCTATGCGCAGCAGCGCAAGCATGCGTCCTTTTCGGTGCGCGTGTTCACCGGCATGGGGCTGGGCGTGCTGCTGGGGGCGGCGCTGCAGGCGCGCTACGGCGCCGGCGCGGCCGAGCTCAAGACCACCGGCGACTACCTCGACATCGTCGGCTCCGGCTACGTCAAGCTGCTGCAGATGATCGTCATGCCGCTGATCATGGTGTCCATCGTGTCCGCCATCCTCAAGCTCAAGGGCATCAATTCGCTGGGCAAGATCAGCGCGCTGACCATCGGCATGCTGATGCTGACCACGCTGATCGCGGCCGGCCTCGGCATCCTGATGGCCAAGCTGTTCCAGCTGAGCGCGGTCGGCCTGACCGCCTCCGCCGCCGACATCGCGCGCGGCGTCTACCTGCAGGGCAAGGTCGAGGCGGCGCAGGCGATCTCGCTGCCGGGCATGCTGCTGAGCTTCATCCCGGCCAATCCCTTCCTCGACATGACGGGCGGGCGCAAGACCTCGACCATCGCGGTGGTGATCTTCTCGGTGTTCATCGGCATCGCCGCCACCGGCATCCACGACAAGAAGCCGGACCTGTACGCCTCCTTCGAGCACTTCATCCAGGTCGCCCACGCCATCGTCATGCGCATCGTCACGCTGGTGCTGCGGCTGACGCCCTACGGCGTGTTCGCGCTGATGGCGCAGGTGGTGTCGACCTCCAGCTACACCGACATCCTGCACCTGATCGACTTCGTGCTGGCCTCGTACAGCGCGCTGATCCTGATGTTCTGCGTGCACCTGGCCATCGTCGCCGGCACCGGCCTCAATCCGGCGCGCTACGTGAAGAAAATCCTGCCGGTGCTGACCTTCGCCTTCACCTCGCGCAGCAGCGCCGGCGCCATCCCGATGAGCGTGCAGACGCAGACGCTGCGCCTGGGCACCTCGGAAGGCATCGCCAACTTCGCCGCTTCGTTCGGCGCCACCATCGGCCAGAACGGCTGCGCCGGCATCTACCCGGCCATGCTGGCGGTGATGATCGCGCCCACCGTCGGCGTCGATCCGTTCACGCTGGGCTTTATCGCGCCGCTGCTGGCCATCATCACCATCGGCTCGGTGGGTGTGGCCGGCGTCGGCGGCGGCGCCACCTTTGCCGCGCTGATCGTGCTGTCGTCGATGAACTTGCCGGTGGCCCTGGCCGGCCTGCTGATCTCGATCGAACCGCTGATCGACATGGGCCGCACCGCGCTCAATGTCAGCGGCTCGATCACCGCCGGCACCGTCGCCAGCCGCGTGCTGGGCGAGACCGACGTGCGCGTCTTCAACGACGACGCCGACCTGCCCATCGACAGCGACCGCAAGGCCGCCTGAGCCGCGCTTATTTTGCGTCGATGGTGAAGCTGATGCCGCCGACGGTTTCCGTCAGCTGGATCCGGGTCAGCTTCGGTATGCCTGCCGCCGAGATGGTGTAGGTCGTGCCGGTAGAGCCCAGCGACTTATTCGTCGCATCGAAAACGTTGCTCAGCATTTGGAAATTGAGGCTGTTGCCATCGCTGCCCGCGGTCGTGACATAGGTGATCTTTTGCGTGCTGGTCAGCGTGCGCTTGGTGCTGTCCGTGTAGCAGCTGAACGACGCCAGGTCGCCGGTCTGCCCGGCGGTGGCGGTGGCCGGATAGGCTGCCGTGCTGCTCGCAACGCAATAAGCCCCGCTCTCATTCGAGCCGACCGGCGTGTACTGGGCGTTCACATACAGCTGGCTGGACGTGGTCAGCGGGCTCGTCGTGCCATTGCCGGAGATGGTTCCGCTGAGCGTTTCCGTGGCTTGCTGCACGGCGGCGCCGTTGAACGTCGCATTGACGACCGCGCCGAGCGTGTACGTCAGCGTGCCCGTCAGCGGATACGTGGTGGAGCCATTGGTGGTGCTGCCCGAGACCGTCAGCGTCGACTGCAGGCCGTGCGTGAAGGCGTAGGCCAGCCCTTGCTGGACCGGGAAGCTGGCGACGACCGGCGCCGGGGCCACCTCCACGTTCGATGCGCCGCCACCGCCGCCACCGCACGCGGTCAAGGTCAAGCCAAGCAGGCAAGCCGCCGCCATCGGTGCGGTTTTTTTCAGTAAAGTCATGGTCATCTGGTTTCTCTGAACAAAGAATGCCAGCTTAGCATTGTTGCTGCACGTCAAATCTATTCAATAATAACCGGCGCAGGCCAAGGGAACCGCCGGCCGCCAGCACGGTCTAATTTTTTCCCTGCATTGAAAGGAAAAAATGATGACTACCTTGACCTTCCGTCTTTTACTGGGCGCCGCCATGTCGCTGGCCTTGCTGGGCGGCTGCAACAAGCGCCCGGCCGACCAGCCGCCCACGCCCAGCGTGACCACGCCGGCCACGCCATCGGACACCACCACGCCAGCGCCGGCGCCGGCCACCACACCGCCGGCGCAGAACAGCAGCGCACCACCGCCGACCACGAATCAATAGGCGTAAAAAAAGGGCCCGAAGGCCCTTTGCGCTACGCAGTCCGGTATCAGAACTTGTAGTTGTAGGCGATGCCGATCAGCGACAGATGGGTCTGATAAGTACCGCGGGTGGTTTCGCCGTTACCCGTGCAAGTGGTGGCCAGCGGGTTGCACTTGTTGGTGTAGTTGATGTTCGCGTCCTTGAAGTCCAGGAAGCTGTACGCCAGGTCGATCGACGAACGCGGGCTCAGCTTCCAGTTGGCGCCGATCGAGTACTGCATGCGGTCGCTGTCCGGCAGGGCTGGGTGGGTCAGCTCGGCGTTCTGCACAGGCGACTGGTCGTAGGCCACGCCGGCGCGCAGCGTCAGGTTTTCGTTGTAGGCGTAGTTGCCGCCCAGAGAAACGCGCACGGTGTTCTTCCACTGCTGGCGTATGACTTCGGCGCCTTCGGAGGTGCCCGGGAACTGGATGTCCAGGTCGCCCAGACGGTTGTGGCGCACGAAGGTCACGTCCGCCATGCCGGCCCACTTGGAGTCGAACTGGTGGAAGGCGTTGACCGACAGGGTCTCAGGGGTGCGCAGCTCAACCAGCGCGGCCGAGTTGACCTTGTGCGACGCGGCCTGCAGCACGCCGTTGACGATAGGGTCGTCGGTCACTTTCGAGAAGTCCCACACGGTGCTGCCGCGCAGCTTGTGCACGATAGGCGAGCGGTACGACACGCCAAAGCGGGTGTTCTGGTCCAGCGTGAACAGATAGCCCAGGTTGAAGCCCCAGCCCCAGTCCTTGCCGTCGTTCGAACCGTGGGCGTCGCGCGTCGCGCGCAGCAGCGCAGGGTTGCCGCCCAGTGCAGCGATCTGCTTGGCCAGCGCGGCGGAATTCGGCGTACCGGCCAGCGCGGCGACCGAACCCGGCACGTCCACGGCCTGGCCCAGATTGGCTTTCATGAATTCGGCGTCGATGCCGAAGCCGAAGGCGTGGTGTTCGTTCAGCTTGAACGAAGCCGACGGGTTCAGCGTGACCGATTCCAGCTTGACGTCGGACAGCGCGTAGCGGCCGGTCCAGGTGTTGCCGTATTGGATCTTGGTACCGTATGGCACGAACATGCCCAGGCCGACGGCCCACTGGTCGTTCAGTTTTTTGCTTGCGTAGAACGATGGCGCCGTGACCGAGCTCGGTACATAGTCGCTGGCCGCGGTGCCGCCGGTCGGGGTGCCGGTGAAGCGGGTCGAGCCGCTGTCGGTGAAGGTCGAGTGCGGTACGACCACGGTGGCGCCGGCGGTGATCTGCAGGCCATCCAGGCGGGACATGCCGGCCGGGTTGGAGAAGATGGTGGTGGCATCGTTGGCTTCGGCGGCATTGGATTCAGCCGTGCCTTGGCCGGCCACGCTCTGCGAACCGAAACGATAACCGGATGCCTGGGCGCTCACGGACATGGCGCCGAGCGCGGCGGCAATGATCAGGGGGAGGTATTTGTGTTGCATCTGTGGTCTCACTTTTATAGGTTGGCGCGGAGCGCCAGGTTTTTTCTGGATTCTTGCGCCGAACCCGGTGCAGGAAGAGAGGCAGCATACTACATTTATAAAACGAATAAAAAGGCAAGCCGTTAGAGGAAAAATTCTAATTAAACACTTGTAACCGAGCACTTGCTCTGCATACCAGAAGTCAAAAAAGGGGTACGGAGTTTTTTATTTAGTGTCAAAAAACAACGACTTATCGATTTCCGGCGCGCCCAGGTCGAATTGCATCGAATGTTTTGCATAAAATGTAAAGCAATAATTACAATTACTAATTTCACAACGCCGCTGCAGCCATGGAGAAACTATGCACGCCAGAGTACCTGTAATGGCAACACTGACCGTGGCGATACTGGTGGCCTTTGCCAGTAGCGCCACCGCCGCAACGTCACAGTACAGCCTGAGCCAACTGACGCCATTCAATGGCGGCGCCGGTTCGAGCGCCACGTCGATCAACCGCGCTGGCCAGATCACCGGCAATATCGACGGTCAAGCCGTCATCTGGAGCGGTTCGACGCTTACCTACCTGAACTGGGGCGGCGCTCCGACCAACGGCAACGCCATCAACGATCTGGGCCAGGTCGCAGGCAATGCGCAGTTCGGTTCTGTGTCGAAGGCGGCCCGCTGGGCCGGCGGCCAGCCGTCCGACTTGCCCCCCACCGGCACCGACTCGATGGCCTTCGGCATCAACCACGCAGGAACGGTGGTCGGGTATGCGTCTGGATCGCTGCCCGGCCAGATCGCTACGCAGGCCATTGTGTGGAGCGGCGCCCAGGCTACCGTACTGGCTTCCCTCAGCGGGGGCAAGAACACCAGCGAAGCGATCGCCATTAACAACGCCGGGATGATCGTCGGCGGCTCTTTTGTCAACAGCAGCGGTAGTATGCGGCACGCCGTCAGCTGGAGCGCGGGCGCAGGCACGATCACCGACCTCGGCACTCTGGGCGGACCGAATAGCTGGGCAACCGCCATCAATGACGCGGGCGTCATCGCCGGATGGGCCAGCATCAGCGGCAATCTGGCCAATCATGCGGTACTGTGGAACGGCGCAGCGCTGCATGATCTCGGCACAGGCAGCATGGACAGCGCCGTCGCCACAGGCATCAACAACGTCGGCCAGACGGTGGGCTATACGCGTAATACCGCCTCGACGATCTACCACGCCACGTTGTGGAACGGCGACACCGCGGTCGACTTGAACAGCTACCTCAGCCCTGAACTGGCCAGCGAGGGCTGGGTGTTGCAAAGAGCGACCGGCATCAACGACCTGGGTCAGATCGTCGGGATCGCTTCCAACGGCAGGTTCGCCAGCCAGGCCTTCCTGCTGAGCCCTGTACCCGAGGCCGACGGCTACGCCATGCTGCTGGCCGGCCTGGGGCTGGTCGGATGGATGGCGCGCCGACGCAAGGCGGCGTAAGCCCCTCCTCCCCCCAAAAAAAACAGGCCCCGTCAGGGGCCTGTTTCAGTTCAGCTTAGTGCGGGTCCAACGCTCCCGACGGCACCGCGCGGCCTCCCTTGCCGGTCACTTTGTAGATCACCCACATCACCATGCGGAACACGAAACGCACGAAGATCAGCGTCAGCACGCCCTCGATCAGGGTCATGACCAGGGCCGGACCGGCCGTCCAGCGCGCGGCGCGGCGGTGGAACTTGGCGATGGCGCGGTCCTTGGCGATCTCGATGCTGTCGTAGAAGGTCGGCACCACCAGCAAGGTCAGGATGGTCGAGGTGATGGTGCCGCCGATGATGGCGATCGCCAGCGGACGGTAGAACTCGCCGCCCTCGCCCAGGCCCAGCGCGACCGGGAACATGCCGGCGATCAGCGCGAACGTGGTCATCAGGATAGGACGCAGACGCATGCGGCCCGCATACATCAGCGCGTCTTCGCGGCCGTAGCCCTCTTCCTCGCGCTTGCGCGCCGCGTCCAGCAGCAGGATGGCGTTCTTGGCGACCAGGCCCATCAGCATGATGACGCCGATAAAGCTCATCAGGTTGAGCGTGCCGCCGGTGATCAGCAGCGCCACCACCACGCCGATCAGCGACAGCGGCAGCGACAGCATCACCGCCACCGGCGCCGTGAACGAACCGAACTGCATGACCAGGATCAGGTACATCAGGCCGATGCCCATGACCAGCGCGATGCCCATTTCCGTGAACAGCTCGGTCTGGTTCTTGCCGTCGCCGCCCAGGTCCAGGCCATAGCCCGGCGGGAAGTCGATCGATTTGGCCAGCTTCATGGCGTCGGCGGTCACTTCACCCGGCGAACGGCCCTGCACGTTGGCCGACACGGTCACGGTGCGTTTGCCGTTCTTGTGCTCGATGGTGGACGGACCCTTGCCCATCGTGATCGTGGCGATCTGGTCCAGCGGCACCATCTGGTTGGTGCCCGTGACCGAGATCGGCAGGCGCTCGATGTTTTCCGAGTTGACGCGGTCTTCCGGCGCCAGGCGCACCGCGACGTCGCGCGATTCGCCGGTCGGGTCGACCCAGTCGCCCACTTCGACGCCGGCAAACGCCACCCGCAGCGATTGCGCCGCATCGTTGACCGAAATGCCCATGGAGTTGGCCAGGCCGCGATTGAGTTCGATCTGCAACTCGTTCTTCGGATCCTGCTGCGACAGGCCGACGTCCACCGCGCCCGGAATCTGGCGCAGCTTGTCCATATAGGCGTTGGTGATCTCCATCAGGCGGCGCGAATCCGGGCCGGTGAATTCGATCTGCACCGGCTTGCCCGAGTTGCCCAGGTCGTCGATGACCGAAATCTCGGCGCCGGCGATATGGCTCATCTTCTCGCGCAGTTCGGCGCCGATCTGGAAGGCGGTGCGCTTGCGGTACTGGCGCTTGCCGATATCGAGGTAGATGCGGCCGCCGCCGGCGCCGATGTTGGAGTTGGTGTCCTTGGTTTCAGGAATCGTGCGAGCGATGGCCGCGATGGTTTCCATCTTGCGGCGCGCGATCTCCACGCTGCCCGACGGCGGCATGCGCACGTCGATGGCGATGGTGCTGCGGTCGGCCGCCGGCAGGAAGCTCGAACCGCCCCACTTGGCATGCAGCACGATGGCGCCGACGAAGGTGCCGAAGGCGATCGCCGCCATCCAGCGACGATGGTGCAGCGCCCAGGCGATCACGCGGCCGTAGCGGTCGGACTGGTGGTCGAACCAGTCGTTGAATTTCTGCAGGAACTTGCCCAGGCCTTTTTTCGGCGCCGTGTGGTGGTCGACCGGGTCGCCCCAGTAGGCCGACAACATCGGATCGAGCGTGAACGAGATGCCCAGGCTGACCAGCACCGAGCACGTCACCGTCAGCGCGAACGGACGGAACCATTCACCGGAAATGCCGGGCATGAAGGCCACCGGTATGAACACGGCGATGATCGAGAAGGTGGTCGCGGCCACGGCCAGGCCGATCTCGGCCGTGCCATTGAGCGCCGCCGTGCGGCGGTCGAAGCCCATCTGCATGTGGCGCACGATGTTTTCGCGCACCACGATGGCGTCGTCGATCAGCACGCCGATCGCCAGCGACAGGCCCAGCAGCGTCATGAAGTTCAGCGTGAAGCCGCACAGCCACACCGCGATGAAGGCCGCCACCACCGAGGTCGGCAGGCTCAGCGCGGTGATCAGCGTCGAACGCCACGAGTTCAGGAAGGCGTACACCACGAAGATGGTCAGCACCGCGCCCAGCACCAGCGATTCGATCACGTTGTTCAGGCTGCGCTGCGAATCGTCGCCGCCGTCGCGGGTGATCTCCAGCTTGGTGCCTTGCGGCAGCGTGGCGTTGACCGCCTTGATTTCCTCGCGCAGCTTGGCCGCCACCGACACCGTGCTGGCGTCGCGCGAGCGGGAGATGGCGATACCGACGTTGGGCTTGCCGCTGCGGATGCTCAGGCCGTTGATTTCGGCGAAGCCATCCTCGATGGTCGCCAGCTGCGCCAGCCGCACCACTTCGTCGCCGCGGCGCTTGACCACCACGCCCTCGAATTCGCGCGGGGTGATGATGCGGCCCACCAGGCGGATGCTCTTCTCGTCCAGCACGCCGCGCACCTTGCCCACCGGCGCATTGGTGTTCTGGTTGCGCAGCGCGTTGACCACCTCGCTGACCGAGACGTTATATTCACGCAGCTTTTCCGCGTGCAGCAGCACCGACAGCTCGCGCTTGAGCGAACCGTTGACCTGCACCTGCGACACGCCATCCACCGCGCGGAAGCGGTCGGACAAGGTGTCCTCGGCCAGGCGCGAAATCTCGGCGTGGCTCTGGCTGGTCGACGACAGCGAGATCTGCATCACCGGATCGGAGGCCGGATCGATGCGCTGCAGGATGGGCTCGCGCATCTCGGTCGGCAGCTTGTAGCGCACCGAGGCGATCGCGTTGCGGATCTCGTCGGACGCCTCGATCAGGTTCTTCTTGAAGCTGAACTCGATGAAGATCTGCGCCGAACCCTCGTTGGCGGTGCTCTCGAGCTTGGTCGCGCCGGAAATGACCAGCAGCGGCTTTTCCAGGCGGTTGACGATCTCGCGCTCGACCGTGTCGGGCGAGGCGCCCGGATACGGCACGCTGACGATGATGAACGGCACCTCGACGTCCGGATTCTGGTTGACGCGCAGCTTCTTCAGCGCCAGCAAGCCCAGGCACATCATGGCGACGATCAGGACGATGGTCGCGATCGGCCGTTTGATACTGAAATCGGATAAGAACATGGATTAGTTCCCTTTCGGTGCGGTGCTCGGCGCCGGCGCGGCCGAGGCCTGGGCCGCGCCGTTGCCGGCCGGCGCCACTTTCGATGCCGCCAGTTCGACGCCCTGGCCCTCTTTGTAGCCGGAGTTCGGCACGCGCAGCACGCGGTCGCCGGCGGCCAGGCCGCTGCGCACTTCCCACTGGCCGGTGCGCGGATCGCGCACGCCGATGTTCAGCACCACCTTGTTGAGCGCCTTGCCGTTGACGCGCCAGGTGTAGTTCTGGTCGCCGTTGACCACCATCGCCGAATCGGGAATCATCAGCGCATTGGAGACGTCGGATTCGACGCGGCCTTCGGCGTACAGGCCGGCCACGCCCGGCATGTCCTTGCCGGCGAACTCGACCAGCACCTCGACCTGGCGCGTGACGGCGTTGGCCGACGGGTCGACCCGCTTCACGCGGCCGCTGAAATCGCGGTTCTGGTAGCCGTTGATGCGGAAGCGCACCGGCTGGCCGACCTTGACCACGCCGATCTTGTCGGCCGAGACCAGGCCTTCGAAGCGCATGCTGGACGGGTCGATCACCTTGATCAGTTCCTTGCCGATGGCGGCGGTGTCGCCGTTGGAGACCTTGCGCTCGCTGACGATGCCGTCGAACGGCGCGCGCACCAGCGTGCGGGTCAGCTGCTGGTGGGCCGCGACCGAGCGCGACTTGGCGCCGGCCAGCTCGCTCTGGGCGTTGTTGCGGCGGATCTCGGAATCCTCCAGCGCCTGGGTCGACACCATGCCCGACGAGCGCAAGGTCTTCTGGCGCTCGAACATGCGGGTGGCCTGCTCCAGCGACTGCTGGGCGGCGCGGGTGGCTTCGTCGGCCGAGTTCAGCGCATCGCGGATCGAGGTTTCATCCAGGCGCACCAGGATGTCGCCCTTCTTCACGGACTCGCCGTTTTCTTTCATTACTTGCAACACCACGGCGCTGACTTCGGCGCGCAGGTCGGCCTTGCGCTCGGGCTGGACCGAACCGGTGATGACCGGACCGGAGGCCAGCGCGTTCGATTCGATGGTCAACAGATCCTCGGGCGCCAGCGACAGCACGGCCGGGGTGGCGTTTTTGCCATCCTTGGACGCGGTGGCGGTGGCCGAGGCGCTGGCGCCCGCCTTTTCAGGCTCCTTGGAGGACTTGCCGCAGGCAACCAAGGCTGAAGCGACGGCGAGAGCTAGAAGGGTTTTGCGCAACATACAGTTCTCCGGGAAATTGGCACGTGGGTGCACGAATGCTTTAAATTGTTAGCCAGACTACAGGGCGCAGAGTATCTCCGAGTGTCCGGAAACGGTCAATGAACGTGCGACTGGACGGCAAAATATGTGGCTGAATTGCCAAATACTGGGATGAACGGTGAAATCTCAGGATAGCCGGGAGCGGCTAAAAGAACAGCAAAACCGGGAGCGCAGAAACCCGCACGGCGCGACAGGGGTCGGACCCCGCCTTATGGGGTTAGCCGCGGCCGAACACGGCGTGGATGAGGTGGGCGATGGCGATACCGGTGCACAGGCCGCCGGCGATCTCCACCAGCGTATGGCCCATGCGCTCGCGCAGCCAGGTGTGGCCCTTGGCCTTGATGCCCTCGTCCGCCGCCAGGCGGTTGATCGCCGCCGCCTGCTTGCCGACGTGCTGGCGCAGGCTGTTGGCGTCGATAATCACGATAAAGCACAGCGTCACGGCCACGCCGAAGGCCGGATGGCCGATGCCCTCGCGCAGCGCGATCAGGGTCGCCATGCTGGACACCACGGCGCTGTGGTTGCTGGGGAAGCCGCCGTTGCCGACCAGCTTGAAGGCCCATTTACGCGCCTTGGCGCTATTGATCAGAAACTTGATCGGTCCGACCGTGATCCAGGTAATCAGCGGGGTGACGAGATAAGCGATGTCCATCGGTGGTTCCTTTGCATTTTTGTGGCGCAATTATCGCAGATGGCCCCACAGCGGCGGAAGCAAGTAATATAAAATCCCCGCATTGTTCACATTTCTATAAAAACAACGATGCAACACTTCAGAGTCTCTTTCGCCGTTACCTTGGTCCTGATGGCGCTGGCCGCCTGGTGGGGTTACAACCATGGCGGCACCGCCGGCCTGCTGCAAGCGGTGTGGATCGCCGGCGTGCTGGGCGTGATGGAAGTATCGCTCTCCTTCGACAACGCGGTGGTCAACGCCTCGGTGCTGCGGCATTGGGACGCGTTCTGGCAAAAGCTGTTCCTGACGGTCGGCATCCTGGTGGCCGTGTTCGGCATGCGGCTGCTGTTCCCGCTGCTGATCGTCTCGCTGGCCACCGGCCTGGGCCTGATGGACGTGTGGCAGATGGCTACCGCCAACCCCGCCGAGTACGCGCGCCACCTGACCGGCGCCCACGCCCAGGTCGCGGCCTTCGGCGGCGCCTTCCTGCTGCTGGTCTTCCTGAACTTCCTGTTCGACGACGACAAGGAACTGCACTGGCTGGGCTGGCTGGAAAAGAAACTGGGCCAGCACGGCACCGAGATGCTGGGCGTGCTGCTGGCGCTGGCCGCGGTGTTCGGCTGCGTCGGCCTGGTGCCGGTGGAGGAAAAGTACACGGTCCTGGCGGCCGGCGTGATCGGCGTGGTGGTCTACCTGGCGGTCGGCTGGATCAGCACGCTGCTGGAAGAAGATCCGCCGGAAGACGACGACGACCTCACCGAAGCCGGCGTCGGCGCGGTGGTGGCGACGGTGGCGCGCGGCAGCTTCGGCGGCTTCCTGTACCTGGAAGTGCTGGACGCCTCGTTCAGCTTCGACGGCGTGATCGGCGCCTTCGCCATCACCAGCGACGTCGTCATCATCATGCTGGGCCTGGCCATCGGCGCCATGTTCGTGCGTTCGCTGACGGTGTTCCTGGTGCACAAGGGCACGCTGGACGAATACGTCTACCTGGAGCACGGCGCCCACTACGCCATCGGCATCCTGGCCTTGATCATGCTGGCCAGCGTCAAGTACCACATTCCGGAATGGTTCACGGGTTTGTCGGGCGTGGCCTTCATCGCGGTATCGCTGTGGTCATCGATACGCCACAAACGCCGGCTGGCCGCGTGATAAGATTAAAAACATTGCACTCAACCCAAGCGATCCATGACCACCTCCAAACGCGTAATCCTCTACCTCATCGGCCTGGTGATAGCCGCCCTGCTGATCTTTGCCGCCTACACCTGGGTCATGCTGCACGTCTCCTACTCGGACGGCGAGCGGGCCGGCTACCTGCAGAAGTTCTCCAGCCGTGGCTGGGTCTGCAAGACCTGGGAAGGCGAAATCCTGCTGACCTCGATGCCGGGCGCCATCCCTGAAAAGTTCGAATTCAGCGTGCGCGAGGAAGCCGTCGCCCAGCAGCTGATGGCGGCCACCGGCAAGCGCGTGGTCCTCAGCTACGCCCAGCACAAGGGCGTGCCGAGCCAGTGCTTCGGCGAGACCGAGTACTACATCACCAAGGTCCAGATCCAGCCTTGATCATTGCCGCAGCGTCAACATGGCGCTGCTTTTGCGGCGTTTCCGGTAAGTTAAGCAGTATTGCCTGCCGAAACCGGAACCGCCCATGTCCCTTCCCCGCTCCTACCTCCCGCTACTCGCAGCGCTGCTGACGGGTGCCGCCGCGCACGCGCAAGACCTGTCGATGCAGGGCGGCGCCCTGCGCGTCAGCGGCAAGAACCAGAATTCGTTCGCGGTCGGCGTCAACTACGCGCAGCCGGTCGGCGACTATCTGGCGCTGAGCCTGGGCTACCTGAACGAGGGCCATCCGCGCAACCACCACCGGGACGGCGTCTCCGGCCAGGTGTGGCTGCGTTCGCGCATCAACGAGCAAGGCTGGTCGTGGGGCGTGGGCGCCGGGCAGTACTATTTCTTCGACACGTCGCGGCCGCGCGGCGGCGGTGAGGCCTATATCAACGACCACGGCTGGGCGCCTATCTACAGCGTGCAAGCCACCTGGCACGACGACAGCCGCTGGTACGCGCAAGTGCAGCTGAACCGGGTGGTGCCGAGCGGCGCCAAGGATCCGACCACGTCGCTGCTGGTGGGCGGCGGCTACCGTTTCGACAGCGTGCGCGGCGACAAGCTGCACCTGGACGGCGGCGCCAGCACCGACGACACGCTGACGGTGCTGGCCGGGCAAAGCATCGTCAACAGCCTGGAGTCGGAGCGGTCGCGGGCGGGCAGCGTCGAGTACCGGCGGGCGGTGGGGCGATACGTGGACTGGACCGTCAGCGCACTCAGCGAGGGCACCTCGGCCGGCACGCACCGCACCGGCGTGGCGACGCAGCTGTGGCTGATCCGGTCATTGAACCGGGAGGTGGAACTGGGCATGGGCATCGGGCCCTACCTGGCGTTCGAAGTGCACGACGTGCCGGGCACGCGCTCGCACAAGGCGGGGCTGGTGTCGGCGGCGGGGCGCTACCACTTCAGCAAGCGGCTGGTGGGCACGCTGTCGCTGAACCGCGTCGTCACCGACTATCACCGCGACGCCGACCTGTTGCTGGTCGGCCTGGGCTACAGTTACTAACCCGGGGTCAAGTCTGACATTCGGACACGAGCTCTACCGTAGTGATCTTTACGGTAGAGCTCGTGTCCGAATGTCAGACTTGACCCCGGATTAGCGGGCGCGCCAGACGGCTTTGCCGGCTTCGGCCGGCGGGGCCAGACGGGCGGCTTCCTTGCGGGCGCGGGCGGCGTCCAGCGTGGCGACGACTGCGCCCTCTTCCGCCTGCTTGCATTCGCCAGCCGCCGCAACCACCTTGGCCTGCACCGCCGCCAGCGCTTTCTGCGCGGCTGCATGGCGACGGGTTTCCAGTTCCAGCAACTTCTGCTTGGCGGCCGTCATCGCGGCCGTGGTGTCGGCCACCTTGCGCTGCATCGCGGCGTGCGCCTGGGCGGCTTCCAGCAGGGCCAGCTGCGCGGCGGCCTTGTCGGCCACGGCCTGCGTCGCCGCTTGTTCGGCCTGCTCGCGCTGGTGCATGGTGTCGGCTTCTGCCTGCTCGGCGTCGGCGCGCTGACGTGCGCAGGTGGCCACATTCCGCTCCGCTTCCAGACGGCCGGCGATGGCTTTCGATGCGCGGATTTCCGAGGCGGTGGTCAAACGCTGCTGCGTCAGCTTCTGGTCGATCAGCGCCAGCGACTGGCGCTCGGTTTCGACGAATTCGCGTTCGGCCAGCAGCAGCGCTTCGGCAGCGGCGGCCTTCTCCTGCTCGACGCGCGCACGTTCCGCATGCACCACGCCCAGCTCGACGGCAAGACGGGCCTGCGCCGCCAGCGCCTGCGCGGCGATGGCTTTCTGCTCGGCTTCCCGCGAGACCTGCTCCGCCATCATGCGGGCGGCTTCGGCTTCCTTGTCGGCGGCGGCGGCCAGGCGCTGCTCGGCTTCCTGCTGCTGACGATAGGCTTCGGTCTGCGAGCGTTCGGCGGCGATGCGGTGCTGGGCGGCGTCGCTGGCGTCCTGCTCGGCTTCCAGTTTTTCCTTCAGCGCGGCGATGGCTTGCTGCTCGGCGGCGGCGCGAGCCTGCTCAGCCCGCAGCAACACCTCGGCCTGTTCAGCCTTCTGCTGCGCCAGCGCGTTGGCGGCGTTCTGCGCTTCGACATGCAGCGCCAGCGTGGCGATTTCCTGTTGCTCGGCGGCGTTCTGGCTGGCGCCCAGCTCGGCGGCGGCACGCGACAAGGCGGCGCGCTCCTCGGCCTGCTCGGCGGCGCGCTGCTGCTCCAGCAGATCGGCACGGGCGGCTTCGGCGGCGGCCTGGTCGGCGGCCTGGCGCAGCTTGGCCTGCTCCAGGGCCTGCGCTTCGGCTTCGACCTTGGCGTGGGTATGCAGCTCGGCCTCCTGCTCGGCCTGCACGCGGGCCAGCGCGACGGCGCGCAGCTGGCTGTCCACCTCGATACGCGCTTCGGTGGCGGCCAGGATGCTGGCGTCGGCGTCGCGGCGGGCCTGCGCGCTGGCGGCAGCCACCATTTCCAGACGTTCGCGATGGATAGCCGCGTCGCGGATTTCCTTTTCGGTTTGCAAACGCAGATGCAGCGATTGCGCGGCGCTGCGTTCGGATTCGGCCTTGGCCAGCGCGATCTGCTCACGCTCCTGCTCCAGGTGAGCCAGGGCGCGGGCCTCTTCCAGCGCGCGCACTTCGGCGGCGGCGCGATTGAAGGCCGATTCCAGCGCGATCTGGTCGGCGCGTTCGCGCTGCACGGTCAGGTCCAGCGCTTCGGCTTCGGCTTGCACCAGCATCTGCGCAGTCTGGCGGGCGGCGTAGGCGTGGCGCTCGCGTTCGCGCGCCAGCGTCGCCACGCGGGCATCGGCGGAGGCGATACCGACCACTTCTTCCTTGGCGGCCTGCACGGCGGCCACGCGCTCCACCGCTTGCAGGCGGGCTTGTTCGGTTTGTGCCGCCAGTTCTTCGGCGGCGCGGGCGGCCTGCTCGGCCAGTTCCGATTCGGCGGCGATCTGTTCATGCGCGCGCTTGCGGCTTTCGCTCTCGACCTTGGCGCGCTGTTCGGCGGCGACGCGGATTTGCGTGTCGGCCTCGACGCGGGCGCGCAGTTCGGCGGTTTCCTGTTTGACGGCGTCCAGGCGGGCGACGCTGGCCTGGGCGGCGGCGCGCAGCGATTCGAGGCGTTCGCGGTTGGCGGCGATCGCGTCTTCCGACGCCTGGGCATTTTGCAGCGCGACGGCGGCGGCGGCGGCGTCCATGGCGGCGCGGTCTTCGGCCAGTGCGCGGGCGCGGGCTTCGGCGTGGGCGCGGCTTTCGGCGGCGCAGGCGGCCTTGGCCTCGGCCTCAACCCGGGCGATGGCTTCCTGGATAGCCTTCATTTCCATCGCGGCGCGCGGGGTGTGGGTGGCTTCGTCCGGATCATGCAGCGACACCATGGGGAGCAGTGTGACGCTGTCTTGTGCGCTGTCTTGTTTGGCCAGTTGTGCTTGCATGAGGTTCTCGCTAGACGATATGTCCCGGCACCAACCGGGACTTCTGAGTTCTCATTATCAAGCAGGGGGCAGACAAGCCGAACCGCAAGAAGAGCGGGAAAAACCCGCCAATTCCCTAGATCGGCAGCGGCGGCTCGTCCATCAGCGAGATCTGCTCCTTCAGTTCCAGGATGCGGTCTTGCCAGTAGCGCTGGGTGTTAAACCAAGGGAAAGCCACCGGGAAGGCCGGATCGTCCCAACGCCGCGCCAGCCAGGCCGAGTAATGGATCAGCCGCAGCGTGCGCAGCGCCTCGACCAGGTGCAGCTGGCGCGGGTCGAATTCGCAGAAATCCTCGTAGCCGGCCAGGATGTCGCACATCTGTCGCACCTGGTCGGCGCGGTCGCCGGACAACATCATCCACAAGTCCTGGATCGCCGGCCCCATGCGGCTGTCGTCGAAGTCGACGAAATGCGGGCCGGCGTCGGTCCACAGCACGTTGCCGCCGTGGCAGTCGCCGTGCAGGCGCAGCTGCGGCAGCTCGCCGGCGCGCTCGTAGCTGCGGCGCACGCCGTCCAGCGCCTGCGCCGAGACGCTGGCGTAGGCTTCCCGCAAATCGGCCGGAATAAACTGATTGGCCTGCAAAAACTCGCAGGGCTCGGTGCCGAAGGTGGCGATGTCGATCGCCGGCCGTT
The DNA here is from genome assembly GCF_001758795.1 of Duganella sp. HH101. Taxonomy (NCBI): domain Bacteria; kingdom Pseudomonadati; phylum Pseudomonadota; class Betaproteobacteria; order Burkholderiales; family Oxalobacteraceae; genus Duganella; species Duganella sp. HH101. The sequence continues at coordinate 33,598 of NZ_LRON01000030.1, forward strand.
CCTGGTAGGGCTGGATCGCGCCCACCGCGTGGATGCGGGCGATGAAGCGCCCGGTCCACTCCAGCACCGACGGATCGCTCAACTCCGGCGCGCGGCCGCCGTGGCGGGTGAACACGGCGAAGCGGAAGCCGTTGAAATGATGCAGCGTGGCCCGGTCCGGGCCCAGCGGCAGCGCCGGCACCACCGGGATCTCGCGCGCGGCCAGCTCCTCGGTGAAGGCGTGCTCTTCGAGGATGGCGGCGTCGCTCCAGCGGCCGGGGCGGTAAAACTTCACCACCAGCGGCTTGTCGTCCTCGATGCCGACCTGGTAGACCCGGTTTTCATAGCTGTTCAGCGCCAGCAGGCGGCCATCGCCGCGCAAGCCTATGCTGTCGAGGGCGTCGAGCACGCACTCGGGATTGAGCGCCGAATACGGATGCGGCGGCTGTTCCTGCGGGCTGTCGCCCGCCCCGGTCTGCGGCTCGGCCATGCTGGCGGCCAGGGCCGCAGCGCGGGCGTCTTCTGCTTCGTCGTCGAAATGATCTTGGTTCATCCCCGCATTGTAAGGGGCGCGGCGTGTATACTGTCGGCTTCAATCCAATAAAAAGAGCAAGCCATGCAACTCGACCAGCCACTGAGCGAAAAAGAATTCGACGAATTGGACAACTTCCTGTTGTCCGACCGCAGCCCTGAAGATGCAATGACGATGGATATGCTGCACGGCTATCTGACCGCCATCGCCATCGGCCCGGAACCCATCATGCCCGCGGAGTGGCTGAAGCGTGTCTGGGGCCAGGAAGACACCGACATCCCGAAATTCAAGAACGAAAAGGAAGAGGAACGCATCCTCAACCTGATCATGCGTTTCATGAACGAAGTGCTGGTGACGTTCGAAGTGGCGCCTAAGGAATTCGAGCCGCTGTTCGTCGAGCACGAGCACGAAGGCCAGACGCTGATCGACGCCGAAGCCTGGTGCTGGGGCTTCTGGGAAGGCATGGAGCTGCGTCCGGGTTCGTGGGACGAGATCTGGGAATCGGACGTGCAGGAGCTGATGAAGCCGATCTACCTGCTGGGCGCCGACGAGATCGAGGAAGAGGAACTGCCGCTGGTGGAAGATCCGGTCAAGGCGCACAAGCTGGCGCAGGAACTGGAAGCCAACCTGCCGACCATCTACAAGTTCTGGGTGCCGCGCCGCAAGCCGGCCGTCACCACCCTGGTGCGCGAAGAGCCTAAAGTCGGCCGCAACGACGACTGCCCTTGCGGCAGCGGCAAGAAGTACAAGAAGTGCCACGGCGCGGAATCGGCCGAGTAAGCCGATGACCTTGCGTGGTGCGGTCCTTGCGCTGGCGACGGCGCTGCTGGCGGCGACCTGCGCGTTCGCCGCGCAGCCGGAGCTGGTCCGCGACCGCACCACGCCAGCCAGCCAGGCCGCCGATGCGGCCCTGCTGCAATCGCTGGACCACGACGTTTTCCTCGAAGGTAGCTACGCCGGCCCGACCGGCAAGCTGGTGTATCGGCTGATGCCACCCGCCACTGTGCAGCAAGGCCGGCGCTATCCGCTGGTCATCGTGCTGCACGGCTCCGGCGCGATAGGCAATGACAACATCCGCCAACTGGGCGCGTTGGCGATGTCCTGGTCCGCACCGGCGCTCCGCAAGCGCTTTCCCACCTACGTGCTGGCGCCGCAATTTGCCGAGCGCAGCGCCAACTACAAGCCGTCCGCCGTGGATGGCCTGCTGGCAGCCCAGCCCGGCCCCAACCTGCCCAGCCTGCTCGCGCTGGTGGAACAATTGAAACCACAGTTCGCCATCGACAGCGACCGCATCTACGTGACCGGCTTTTCGATGGGCGCATCCGCCGCCACCCAGGCGGTGCTGCAAAACAGCGGCATGTTCGCCGCCGCTGCGGCCTTCTCCGGCATCGCCCCGGAACGCGCCGCCGCCGCGCAGCTGAAGGACTTGCCGCTGCTGCTGGTCCACGGCAATGCCGATACCGAAAACTCCATCGTAGCCGACCGCGCAATGTTCGCTGCCTTGCAGCGCCAGCCGGGCGGCGCCAGGGCGCGTTTCATCGAGTATCAGGGCATGGAGCACATGGTGCCGCCCGACATGCTGTTCTCGCCGGACTGGCGCGACTGGCTGTTCGCCCAGCGCAAGGCGCATTGAGGGCTCGGCATATGCACGCGCTTTCAGTGCGTACTTCTTAATGCCTTGTTAAAAAACCCTAACACCGACGCGTTGAATGTGGAATGGAACGCCATGCGATCGAATCCCGGGATGCTTTGACAAATAGCGGGCGCACGCTCAGTTAGCGCAGCATTGCACGGCGCAAGAAAATCAAAATGCCCGGCGTTCGGGACAACATGATATTCAGGTGCTCGCGGCAACGCTGCGCGCACTATTTCAGCATACCAAGGATGAGGCAAAAGAGTATCGTCCTCGGCGCGCCAAAGTTGAACCGGGACTGTCACTCTTTGAAGGCCTTGGCCCGCAAAGGTAAAGCCTAGGGCTGGTGCGGCCACAACGGCAGCTCTGATACGCGCATCCGAGACAGAAGTCTGCTGCGCAGCCAGCAAATTCAGCGGCGCCGTTGTCTGGCGCCTTAGCATCTGGCAGGCAAAATCGCCGATATGCTCCCGGCAGAACGGAACTATTTGCTTGAGATCCGGTACGCCGCCAATGCTGACCAAAGCCGTGAATCCACCAGCAGAGAATCCGAACATCCCAATACGCGCAGGGTCGATCTGAGCATGGTCTTTCCAACTGCCGACCATGTAATCGATCACAAGACTGATCTGTTTTGGCCTGTCCATGATAAAAGCGCTGCGGCTCTGATCTGCATAGTTATCGCCCGCATGGGTCACGGCGGCGACAACGTACCCTGCTTCGGCCAAGGCTATGGCGGTATCATAATGTCCAAGGAAAGAACTGCCGGTTCCATGCGAGATAACAATCAATGGCAGGTGGTCCCCTTCCAATGGTCCATTGGCGGCAACATTTTGAGCAACAAGCCCTATTGACGCCTGCGTCGGCTTCCCTGTGCTGGGATACCAGATACCGACTTCCAGACCTGAGCCTTCCAGCGTGCGATGCTGGAACCCGACGGCATAGACACTATGAGTACACAACGTAACTAAAAGACTGAATACGACATGAAGGATTCTGATATTTTTCATTATTTTCATTTTTTAAAATTCGATTAGGTGCCGATGGCTGCAGTGCGTGCATTGCAGATCAACTTTCAAAGCCACTCTCTGGAGCCGTTGCGGCCGCCCCGCTCAAAATGGCCTGCAATTCCGTGAGATAGAAATCAAAGGCGATATGTCCCGCTGGAGAAAGCGAAATTCGCGTGCGTGGCCGCTTGGCGACGTAACCTTTATCCACGATTAGCAGCCCGGCATTTTCCAGCGTATTAATATGAGCGCCGAAATTTCCATCTGTCATATTCACGATATCGCGCAGCCTGACAAAATCTATCCACTCACCGTTCGGCAACGCCTTCATCGCTGCCATGATCTTCAGGCGCGTGGGCTGATGAATAAGTTCACTGGCCTTGTTCATATTAAATCCGTTTGAGCCAAAGGCCTGTTCCAATTAATAATCCACCGCCGGCCAGCGACATCCAGAGAAAGAAGTAATCTTTGAAAATAACATAACCGACGAGCATCACGGCAGCCAGCAGTGCGCCCGCCATGACGATGCGCCACCGGCCTGAAGCGAGTCCCCCGACAACATAGATCATTGCCAAAGTCAGTGCGATGAATGCGGCAATTTGCTCCGGGTGAGCGGGCCTTAAAATAAAAAAAGCCGCCCAGAAAAATAGGCCGAAGGCTACTGAAATGGCGATATAGCGGAGCCCAGCGGAATTCGACTGCGCATGCCGGTAGCGCCGCAACACGATCGCAAGCCCGAGTGCTACTCCAATTATGTCGAGAACTGTCCATATCAAGCCTGACCGGTGAGGGTTCCACTGGTTAAGACCGAAACCCAACAACCAGATGGTTCCCCATAAAATCAGGTAAGGGGCCGCCAAAGCATAGCTATGTAAATTTGCACTGCGACGCTTGGTTGCTTCGACTGCTTTTAGAGCGGTTTGCGCTTGCTCAACACTGATTTTCATAATTATCCAATCCAAGAACTGAGTTTACTCTATGTCATAGAGCACTCTGCGTCAACGAAAAAATCATTTGATGAACGTGCCAGATTCCAAACGATGCCGACACGGGAATAGCGGCTACGGAGGCGCACCCGCTGTCACAACCATAGTTTGTCCAGCTGACGCAAATTGTCAGCATCCGGCTGACAATTTTTGTCCACCACTGGCAAATTTTGTCGCCGATCCAGCCAAATCAAGCATTTCGCCACTGGCACAGATGTTGCCAGATGATATGCATCGTCTAAAAAACAGGGAGATGTCGATGTCATTTTTACCCGCACGCGTCTGGCCCGTCGCCTGCCTGCTGAGCCTGAGCGGCTCGGTGTGGGCCGCCACCGCCACCGTCGAAAGCACCGCCAAAGGCCCCGTCGCGCTGGGCAGCAAAGTCTGGTTCCTCGGAAAAGTCGATGGCCAGGGCGTCTACATGAACTTCGCCGTCAACGGCATCCCCGGCGGCAACGCCACCTACGGCAGGCTCAATTCGCAGAATGGCGAATACGTCGCGCCGTCGGTGCTGCCGTCCAACGTGGTCATCACGATCACCGGCACTACCACCAAGGACGCCAAGGTCGGCCCCAACCTGTCCGCCAGCACCACGCTGACGCTGAAGAAGGCCGCCACGCCGACGCCAACGCCCACCCCGACGCCGTCGCCCGAGCCAAGCCCGAGCCCGAGCCCGAGCCCGACACCAACGCCTGCGCCCACGCCCTCGCCCGTCCCGCCACCGATTGGCCAACAGCCCGCGCCGGACGCCGCCAGGATCAGCGCCGTGCGCCTGCTGGAGCAAGCGACCTTCGGCGCCACGCCGGCCGACGTCGCCGCGATCAAGGCCAACGGCCAGGCCGCCTGGCTCAAGCAGCAGTTCGCCCTGCCGGCCAGCGCCATCCCGGTGACGACCGACATGACCCTGCTGCAAAACACCTGGTACAAGAACATGGCCACCGGCCCCGATCAGCTGCGCCAGCGCATGATCTTCGCCCTGTCGCAACTGTTCGTCGTCTCCGCCGACAAGAACCCCTACGCCAACGAAATCCAACCCTGGCTGACCACCATCTCCAACAACGCCTTCGGCAACTTCAACACGCTGCTGCGCGAGATGACGCTCAATCCGGCGATGGGCAAATACCTCGACCTCGGCAACAGCATCACGCCATCGCCGAACGAAAACTACGCCCGCGAAGTGATGCAGCTGTTCACGCTGGGCCCGGTCCTGCTGAACCAGGACGGCAGCGTGCAAACCGACCGCAACGGCGATCCCATCCCCACCTACGACCAGGCCCGCATCAGCGACTTCGCGCGCGCGCTGAGCGGCTGGACCTATGCGGGCAACAGCGCCACCGGCATCAACTGGGAAAACTTCAGCGGCCCGCTGCAACCGCGCGACAAATTCCACTACAAGGGCGCCAAGACCCTGCTGCTGGGCGCGGTGCTGCCCGCAGGCCAGACCGCCATGCAGGATCTGGACGGCGTGATGCAGAACCTGTTCCAGCATCCCAACCTGCCGCCCTTCATCGCCACGCGCCTGATACGCGCCTTCGTCACCAGCAACCCCAGCCCGGCCTACATCGCCCGCGTGGCCGACGTGTTCGCCTACGGCGCGGCCGGACGCGGCGACCTGCAAGCGACGCTGACCGCCGTGCTCACGGATCCCGAAGCGCGCCAGGACCAGCCCGCCGCCACGCAAGGCCATCTGAAAGACCCGATGCTGCAATCGCTCGGCCTGTTCCGCACCCTGGGCGCGAGCATCGCCGATCCGCGCAACCTGTTCTGGGATTACTTCCTGCTGGGCCAGAAGATCACGGCCGCGCCGAGCGTGTTCAACTTCTACTCGCCGATGACGCGCCTGCCCGGCTCGCCGCAATACTACGGTCCCGAGTTCCAGCTGTATGCGCCCAGCCTGGCCGTGGCGCGCGCCAACTTCCTGTACAAGTTCATCTCCGGCGAATACAAGGGCATGGTCAACGTCGACCTCGCCCCCTTCGTCAGCGTGGCCGGCGACGCCACCGCATTGATTAACCTGGTCGACGCCACCTTGCTGGCAGGCCGCATGTCGGCCACGGCGCGGCAAGCGATAGGCGGCGCCATCAACGCCTCCGCCGACCCGCGCCAGCGCGCCATCACCGCGCTCTACCTCGCCGCCATCAGCGCCGAATTCGCCGTCGCACAATAAGGACCGACCATGAGCAAACATTCCACCACACGCCGCCGCTTCCTCGGCGCCAGCGCACAGACCGGCCTGATGGGCGCACTCTCCGCCCTCGGCCTGGCCGGCGTGGCCGCACCGGCCCGCGCCGCCGTCACCGACTACAAGGCACTGGTCTGCCTGTACATGTTTGGCGGTAACGACGGCAACAATATGATCGTGCCGCTCGACAGCACCCGCTACGCGCAATACAACGCCATCCGCGGCAGCCACGGCCTGGCGCTATCGAATGCGGCCAAGACGCTGCTGGCCGCGCGCAGCGCCACCGTGCAGGCCACGGACCATCCCGTGACGCAGCCGTTCGGCTTCCACTACGGCATGCCGGAGCTGGACGCGCTGTACGGCCAGGGCCAGGTGGCGGCCATCCTCAACGTCGGCAGCCTGCGCCAGCCGCTGAGCAAGGCGCAATACCTGGCCGGGTCTGGCGTGCCGGCGCAACTGTTTTCCCATCCCGACCAGACCATCCAGAACCAGGCCGGCACGCCCTCCTCCGCCGCCACCGGCTGGGGCGACGGCTGGTCGATGTGCTCGGTACCGGCGGCCACCTGGACGCGATCGCGGTCGGCGCCGGCGGCCTGTTTGTCGAAGGCGCCAGCACCCACGGCAATCTGCTGCCGGGCAACGGCCAGCTCGACCTGGCCGGCATGAACTTCTGGCCGCAGAAGGAGGCGGATGCGCGGCGCGCGGCGCTGGTGCAGATCCTGTCGGCGCAGAACCCCAACCTGATCGCCAGCGCCGCCAACAAGGCGCTGCTGAACGGCATGGACCTGGTCACGGACCTGAAGCAGGCCAACTCCGGCACGCCGCTGTCCACCGTATTCCCCGGCACCTCGCTGGGCCAGCAGTTGAAGACGGTCGCGCAGCTGATACGCATCCGCTCGCAGCAAGGGCCGGGGCGACAGGTGTACTTCGTCTCGCAGGGCGGCTTCGACACGCACGGCGGCCAGGCCTACCAACAGTTCGACATGCTGCGCCAGGTATCGCAAGCGCTGGCCGCCTTCCAGCTGGCGCTGTCGGAAATCCACGCGCAACAGCAAGTGACCAGTTTCACGATGTCCGAATTCGGCCGCACCTTGCAGCCCAACAGCGGCGGCACCGACCACGCGTGGGGCAGTCACCACCTGGTGGTGGGCGCGGCGGTCAAGGGCGGCCTGTACGGCCAGTTCCCCGATTTCACACTCGGCGGCAAGGACGACGCCACCGGACGCGGCGCCTGGATACCGCAATTCTCCAACCAGCAGTACGGCGCCACGCTGGGCCGCTGGTTCGGCGCCGATACGGACATGCTGCAAAACCAGGTATTCAAGAACGAACTGGTCAATTTCCCGCAGGCCGACCTGGGCTTCATGCTGGGCTGAGCCGTCACGGCGGGGAATGGTACCGTTGCCACTTCCCGCCACTTCCCGCCGCATTTGTCGCGATTTTTTAACATTCCTGCCCGGGGCAAAAACTACATTCCCTTCAGCAAAACAACCCTGCTATAGTGAAATGACGCTATCAATTGAGGACCTGCATGGGGTCGGTGCGCATGCCGGAGGGACGGATGAAATACCTGCTTTGCTGCCTGCTCCTGGCTTGCCGCCTGAGTTCGGCGGAAACCATCACGCTCGGCGCGGAAGACGACTGGGCGCCCTATTCGTCTGCGGTGGAACGCAGCGCGCGCGGCTTCGCGGTTGACGTCATCCGCGAATCTTTTGCGGCCGTCGGCGTCACCGTCAACTTCGAAGTGCTGCCCTACGCCCGCTGCCTGGACGATACCCGTCGCGGCCGCCTGGTCGGCTGCTTCGACGCCGTGCCCAACGCCATGATAGGCGGCAGCTTCCTGTGGCACGACCATCCGCTGTTCACCACCCACATGAATGTGTACGCGCTGAGCGGTTCGCGCGAAAGCGGCCTGGGCGCGCGTCAGCTGGAAGGCAAGACCGTCGGCGTCGAGCGCGGCTACGAGTATGGCGACGAATTCGACCTCAACACGAAAATCGTACGCCGCATCGTCGACAAGAACGTGCAGGGTTTCAGGATGCTGCTGGCCGGCCGCATCCAGTACATGGCGGCCGAAGAGCGCATCGCCAAGGCCCTGTTCGCCAAGGAGGCGGCCGAATTCGGCGGCAAGTTCAAACTGGTGGGCACGGTCGCCACGCCCGGCCTGTTCATCGCCTTCAGCAAGACGGGGCCGGACGGCGCCAAATATCTGCAGAAATTCAATCGCGGCTACGCCATCCTCCGCGACAGTGGCCGCTACAAAGCAATTGAAGCCGTCTGGTTCTGAGATGCCAACGGAGGCCACGTGCAAGCACTGCCAGCCAAGATCGGAATGAGATCGCCCAACGGTGAAGCCCCGCCCGCAGCGCCGCTGCTGTCCGGCGATTCGATCGCCGCGCGCCTGCTGCGGATTATCTTCTGCTGCTACTTCCTCGTCACGGTGGTGGTGACGCTGGTGCAGCTGGCGGCCGAGTACAAGCACACCAAGGAGCGCGTGGTGCTGGAGATCCGCGCCATGCAGCAAACCTTCGGCCCCGGCATCGCCGACGCCATGTGGCGCTTCAACGAGGACATCCTGCGCGGCATCCTGTCGGGCATGAGCGAACTGCCGGTGGTGGCCGGCATCAAGGTGGCCGACGACCATGGCAAGCTGGTGCGCGCCGTCGGCACCGTGCTCGACGGCGGCGTCAAGCTGCACGCCGGCGCCGACGGCCAGCTGCAACGGGAGCCCGACAGCGACGCCCTGTTCGCCGAAGTGTTCAGCCAGGACTTCCCCATCGTCTTCAACGACGAGAACGGCCAGTCGCGCGTGATCGGCACGTGGACCGTGTATTCGAACCAGCGCATCATCGTCAAGCAGGTCGAGTACGGCTTCTTCCTGATCCTGGTGAACTCGGTCATCAAGACTTGCGCGCTGTGGTTCATCTTCCTGTTCGTGGTGCGGCGCTACCTGGGCCAGCCCTTGCGCCAGCTGAGCCAGTTCGTCGGCCAGCTGAATATCGACAACCTGGGCGACCGCGTCTTCGTGCTGAACGACCGCGGCCAGCACGAGCTGCATCAGCTGACCAACAAGCTCAACGAAATGGTGGCCAACATCAAGGCCTCGGTGGCGGAGAACGAGCAGCTGTACCGGCAACTGCAGGTGGAGCAGACGGCCACCCGCCAGCTCAACGAAACGCTGGAGCGGCGCGTGGCCGAGCGCACGGCCGATCTGGTGACGGCCAACAAGGACCTGGCGCAGGCGCTCGACACGCTGCGCATCGCGCAGGGCGAGCTGGTCAACAGTGAAAAGCTGGCGGCGCTGGGTTCATTGGTGGCGGGGGTCGCCCACGAATTGAATACGCCGATCGGCAACGGGCTGCTGGCGGCCACCGTATTGGCGGACAAGACCCGCCAGTTCTCCAGCGACTACAGCAGCGGCCTGACACGCCGCACCACCGAAGCCTACATCAGCGACATGACCCAGATAACGGAACTGGTGGTGCGCAATATCGCGCGCTCGGCCGAGCTTGTCACCAGTTTCAAACAGGTGGCGGTCGACCAGACCAGCTCGCAGCGACGCCGCTTCCTGCTGGCGTCCGTGGTGTCGGAGAACATCAAGGCGCTGCTACCGACGATCAACAAGACCGCCTTCACCGTCGAGCAGGCCGTGCCTGGCGACATCGACATGGACAGCTATCCCGGCCCCATCGGCCAGGTGTTGATCAACCTGGTCAACAACGCCATCGTGCACGGTTTCGAGGGGCGCAGCCAAGGCACCATCACGATCGACGCCGCGCTGGCCGAGCCGGGCTGGCTGGAGCTGCGCATCAGCGACGACGGCGTCGGCATCGTGGCCGAGCACATCGGGCGCATCTACGATCCCTTCTTCACGACCAAGCTGGGCGCGGGCAGTTCCGGCCTCGGCCTGAACATCAGCCACAACATCGTCACCGGCCTGCTGGGCGGAAAAATCCGCGTCAACAGCCAGGCAGGCAATGGCACCACCTTCATCTTGCACTTGCCGCTGATAGCGCCTTACTCGACAGCCAGCTCGTCCGGAACGTTGTAGGCGAAGGCTTTGCTGTCGAACATCAGCTTCCAGGTCTTCGCTTCCATCGCGGCGCCGTACTGGCTGCCTTTGACGCTGACCGTCAACGGGCCCGGCAGCGGGCCGATGACGTCGGCGGTGCGATAGGTCCAGCGGCTGCGCTCGCAACGCAGAGGTTCGGTGTCGTCCATCGTTTCCGCTTCGTGCAACTCCTGCTCGCTGGTGTGCTCCTGGGCACCCATCGCTTCCACCGCCTTGCGCCAGGTCTCGTGCTCGGCGTTGGCCTGCGCGCAGTCGGCCGGCTCGGCATCCACCGAAGCCTTGAAGCGCGCCAGCAAGGCGATCTCATCCCCATGCGGCGCCAGCATCACATTGCTCACCATGACTTGCTCCGCCGTCGGCCGCGTGCCGTTCTGTACCTTCAGCACCCAGCCCCAGGTGCGCTCGGACAAGGCTTCAAAGCGCACCTTCTCCGGCGTCACCGCAACGTCGCTCTCGTAGCGGTACGGCGAGCTGACCTCGACCAGGCCGCCGCCAGGCTTGCTGTCGGCGCGGATCTGGAACACGCCGTAGAAGTTGCGGCCATCGCCCTTGAGCGAGACGCCGCTGACAGCGAAATACAGCTCGTCGCTGGCGCCCACCGCCTCGATCTTGGCCTGCTGGATCACCCGCACCACGAAGGGATCGTTGGACTCGTCCACATACACCCAGCCCTTTTTCTCCGGCGAGTATTTGCCGTAGGTACGCGTCATCGCCTCGTCGATGGAGGCGGTCTCGTCGATCTTGATCAGCTGCGGCTCGCTGTTGGCCTTGATGAACGCCGCCGCGATCAGACCGATCAACAGCACGCCCAGCACCGCCAGCGTGTACAGCACGTAACGCCCCCACTTGCGGCGCTTGGGCGGCGGCGGTGGCGGGCTCTGGATGGTAGGATTTTCGGCAAGGCCGGGTTCAAGAAGGTCGGACATGGAGATTCCCGCAAAAGAATGACAATTTAATATTTGCAGAATAATAATACCAAAAGGAAAAATTACGGCGCACGGCTGATCGCGCCCTATCACTTCACGACCGTGGCCGTCCATTCGCGCAACATGAAGCCGCCCGGCATGCCGCGGCACAGATGGGACTCCGCCGCGTCGACCAGCTGGAAGCCTTGCGCCGTCCACACCCAGTCCCAGGCCGCGCCGCAATCGAACACCCCGCGCCCTTTGGCGTAGCTATTGAGCTTGCCGTCGTCGAACGATGCGTTCATCACATCGCCGCCGTCCAGGCCAGGCAAGGTCACACGCCTGGCGGCGTACGGCGGCTTGTCGGCGGCGATCCACACATTGAACCACGACTGATAGGCGGCGCGCCCGCACTCCAGCAACAGCAGCACTTTCCCGCCGGGCAGGCGGTAGGCGCTGGTGTCGGCCGATGCGCCCACGGTCTTGAAATCGACATCGCAGTCACCGACAGGAATGGTCTTGACGATCGCGGCCAGCAGCCGCTCATCGCCCTTCTGCGCCGGCGGCATCGGCAACGCACGCACGGTCGGCGACGCCAGCGGCGGCAGCACCGTACCGGCCGCACGCGTGCCGGGCTTGACCAGCGCCGTGGTCGTGCCCACCCGCCCCTGCAGCTCGTCCATCTTCAGCAGCGCCGCCTTCAGGCCGGCCAGCGACAGCAGCCAATGCCTTTTGCCGTCCGACACCCTGGCCGTCTCCGCGTCCAGCAACTGCGGCATCAGGCGCGCGATCTGCTCCGTCGTCAGCGCGGTGTCGGCCTTCAGGCCGGCCAGCGTCAGCTTGCCTACCACGATGGCCAGCGGGCCTGCGTCCTGGTCGTCTTCGGTGACGACGCTCAGCTTGGCCTCCAGCGCCGCGCCGGCGCCGGCATCGCGCCCCAGCCACAGCGCCACCGGCGCGCTGCCGGATTCGTCGGTCTGGTAGCCGACCGCCTCGCAGCGGCGCGTATTGTCGCAGGCGGCTTCCCAATCCTTGACGCCGAAACGCATCGCCTCGGCCGTGGACGCGCCGGCCAGCGCCAGCATCACCAGAACAAGTTTCAATTTTTTCATGACTTTTCCCGCAGGCGAAAAAAAACAGGTTCGAAGGGAACCTGTTTTGGCGTTGCGCGCAGCTTACAGCTTGATGAAGTGCTCGCGGTAGTATTTCAGCTCGTCGATGGACTCGATGATATCGGCCATGGCGGTGTGCTTCTGGTGCTTCTTGAAGCCGCCGACGATTTCCGGCTTCCAGCGCTTGCACAGCTCTTTCAGCGTGGAGACGTCGATGTTCCGGTAGTGGAAGTACGCTTCCAGCTTGGGCATGTAGCGCACCATGAAGCGGCGGTCCTGGCCGATGGTGTTGCCGCACATCGGCGCCTTGCCCTTCGGTACCCACTGCTTCATGAACTTGATCAGCTCCTCTTCCGCCTCGGCTTCGCTCACGGTCGACGCCTTGACGCGGTCGATCAGGCCCGAACGGCCGTGCGTGCCCTTGTTCCAGGCGTCCATCTTGTCCAGCGTTTCGTCGCTCTGGTGGATCGCGAACACCGGGCCTTCGGCCAGCACGTTCAGGTGCATGTCGGTGATCACCACGGCAACTTCGATGATGCGGTCAGTGTCCGGCTCCAGGCCGGTCATTTCCATGTCGACCCAGACCAGGTTGTATTCATTCTGGCGCGGGGTGACGGCCTCGGGTGCGGAACCTTCTGGCAATTCATTAGCTTGTGACATAATTCTCTCTTGGCTCAATTTATCCGAATCCGCCATTTTCTCACAGGCATAGAATGTATTCACTCGCGTTTTCGATTTTGTTTGTATCTTTCATCGTTTTGACGCTGATCGTGCGCTTCTGGCTGGCCTCGCGCCATATCCGCCATGTGCTGGCGCACCGCAGCGCCGTGCCGGCCGAATTCGCCGAGAAAATCCCCCTCGCCGCCCACCAGAAGGCCGCCGACTACACCGTCGCCCGCACCAAATTCGGCCTGCTGACGCTGCTGGTCAACACCGTCGTGCTGGTTGGCTTCACGCTGCTGGGCGGCCTGCAATGGCTGTCGGTCGAGCTGTTCAAGCTGACCGGCCCCGGCATGGTCTACCAGCTGGCGCTGCTGGCGGCCTTCGCCGCCGTGTCCGGCGTGATCGACCTGCCGTTCGACTATTACAAGCAATTCGGCCTGGAGCAGCGCTTCGGCTTCAACAAGATGACACCCGGCCTGTTCTTCGCCGACATGGTCAAGGGCACGCTGCTGGGCGCGGCCATCGGCCTGCCGCTGGTGTGGGTCATGCTGACGCTGATGGAAAAATCCGGCAACCTGTGGTGGCTGTACGCCTGGCTGGTGTGGAGCGGCTTCCAGCTGCTGATGATGGTGCTGTTCCCGACCGTGATCGCGCCGCTGTTCAACAAGTTCACGCCGCTGGAAGACCAGTCGCTCAAGGCCCGCATCGAAGGCCTGATGAGCCGCGTCGGCTTCGCCTCCAAGGGCCTGTTCGTCATGGACGGCTCCAAGCGCAGCGCCCACGGCAACGCCTACTTCTCCGGCTTCGGCGCCAACAAGCGCATCGTGTTCTTCGACACCCTGCTGTCGCGCCTGCAACCGCAGGAGATCGAGGCGGTGCTGGCGCACGAGCTGGGCCACTTCAAGCTCAAGCACATCATCAAGCGCATCACGATGATGTTCGCGATCTCGCTGGCCTTCCTGGCGCTGCTGGGCTACCTGAAGAACCAGCTGTGGTTCTACACCGGCCTCGGCGTCGATCCGCTGCTGCTGCCCGGCCAGGGCAACGACGCCATGGTGCTGCTGCTGTTCATGCTGGTGCTGCCGGTGTTCACCTTCCTGTTCGGCCCGCTGACCTCGATCAGCTCGCGCAAGCACGAGTTCGAAGCGGACGCCTTCGCCGCCAAGCACACCGACGCCCGCGACCTGGTGTCGGCCCTCGTCAAAATGTACGAGGACAACGCCTCGACGCTGACGCCGGACCCGCTGCACTCGGCCTTCTACGACTCGCACCCGCCGGCCAGCGTGCGCATCCGCCACCTGCACGCGGCGGCCGCATGATCATCTCCACCCACGCCGACCTGCTGGGCCGCAACTGCCACCCGGCCAAGGACGCGCTCGGCGCCGACGAGGCCGCGCGCCTGGCGGCGCTGCTGCCCGGCTGGTCGCTGGAAGACGGCAAGCTGGTCCGCACCTTCAGCTTCAACAACTACTATCGCACCATGGCCTTCGTCAACGCGCTGGCCTACCTGAGCCACGCGGAAGACCATCACCCGGAAATGACCGTGACTTACAAAAACTGCATCGTCCGCTACGACACCCACTCGGTCAACAACGGCCAGGGCGGCCTGTCGATCAACGACTTCATCTGCGCGGCCAAGGCCGGCCTGCTGTTCCATTCGGCGGCGGTGAAGCAATGAGCAAAGCCGCCCAACTGAGCGCCACCATCATCGCCGCCCACGGCCGCCACTACCTGGCCGAGGCCGACGGCGTCAAGCTGCAATGCGTCACGCGCGGCAAGAAGACCAACGTCGCCGTCGGCGACATCGTGCAAATCACGCTGACCTCGCCCGACCAGGGCGTGATCGACAAGATCGCCGAACGCCAGACCCTGCTCTACCGCTCGGACCAGTACAAGTCCAAGCTGCTGGCGGCCAACCTGACGCAGCTGTTCATCGTCGTCGCCACCGAACCCGGCTTCGCCGACGACCTGGTGTCGCGCTCGCTGGTGGCGGCCGAGGCGGCCGGCATCACGGCCCGCCTCATCCTCAACAAGACCGACGTCGCCGAATCGCTGGAGCGCACCCGCGAGCGCCTGCAACCGTACGCCTCGCTGGGCTACCCGGTGCACGAGGTATCGGCCAAGTCGCGGCCGGACGAAGCCATGGAAGTACTCAAGCCGCTGCTGGCCGGCCAGTCGTCGATCCTGATCGGCCAGTCCGGCATGGGCAAGTCCTCGCTGATCAACCTGCTGGTGCCGGACGCCGACATCGCCGTGCGCGAGATCTCCGCCGCGCTCGACACCGGCAAGCACACCACCACCTTCACCCGCCTGTACCAGCTGCCCGAGCTGGGCGCCGGTTCGTCCATCATCGACTCGCCCGGCTTCCAGGAGTTCGGCCTGTACCACCTGAGCGAAGGCATGCTGGAGCGCGCCTTCGTCGACTTCGAGCCCTACCTGGGCCAGTGCAAGTTCTACAACTGCCGCCACCTGATCGAGCCGCAATGCGCGATCCTGAGCGCTGTCGCCGAAGGCAAGATTGCCAAAATGCGCCACACTTTGTACGGCCAGCTGTTGCACGAATCCTCACAAACCCTCTATTAAAAAAAACAATTCTTGTAGCACACGCACAACGTGCATTTGCGGACTATAATTCCTCAAGGCAATTGTGCGGCCCGGGGACACTGATGGACATGTTTGCGGTCGATGACGAAGTAGCGCAATGGGAAACGGCCCTGCTGCCGTTGCGCGGACCTGCGCGCCTGCCGGTGCTGGTGCCGCTGGCCTGGCACCTGCGCCAGCGCGACACCGTGCGCGCCGTCGCCCTCGCCACCGAAGGCCGCCAGCTGCTGCCGGCCACCGCGCTTTCGCAGGACGACATGCGGCTGGTGTCGGCCCGCCTGCTGCTGGTGCAGGCCGAATCCACCTGGCTGTCCGGCCAGCTCGACGACGCCGCCGTGCTGGCGGAACAAGCCTACGACCAGCTGTGCCAACTGGGCGACCACCAGGGCTGCGCCGACGCCCACTGGCTGCGCGCCTGGATCGCCATCGACCGCGGCGACCACGGCACCGGCGACAGCGAACTGGAACTGATGGCCGCCGCCGCCCGCCGCGCCGGCGACGAGCAGCGCGCCGACATCGCCGAAGCGGCCATCGCCCGCTGGGCCGTGCTGCAGGACCTGCCCACCGCCGAGCGCCGCTGGGGCCAGCGCTTCGCCGCCGGCCACGCGCCGCAGCATCCCGGCGTCGCGGCCTGGGTCTACGACTTCTTCGGCCTGGCGGCCAGCCAGCACAGCGACCATGGCACCGCCGCGCGCCACTACATCCATTGCTACGAAACGGCGCTGGAGACCGGCCAGGTGCGCGTGGCCGTCACCGCCGCCATCAACATCGGCCTCAATTTCACCATCCTCAACGACCACCATTCGGCGCTGGAGTGGATGCAAAGCGCGCTCGATCTGGCGCGGCCCACCGGCTGGCCGCGCAGCATCGGCGCCTGCCTGATGCACACCGCCGAGACCATGCGCCGCCTGGGCCGCCTCGACGCCACCGAAGAGCTGCTGCATGAAGCGCTGCTGATCATGGCGCCGCTGCCGGGCGCGCGCAGCTACGCGCACGCGCTGTCCTACCTGGGCGACCTGGCGCTCGACCAGGCCGACTACAGCGCCGCGCTCAACGCCTTCCACCGCATGCAGGTGCGCGCCGACGCGCTGCGCCAGGCCGACTTCCAGTCGATCGCGCGGCGCGGCCAGGCCCACGCGCTGTGCTTCCTCGACCGTCCGCAGGAGGCGCTGGAGGCGGCCATGCGCGCGGTCGACCTGGCGGCCGAACAGGCCAACCGCTACAACCACGTGGCGGGGCTGCGCGTGCTTGCGGTGATCCACGAACGCCACGCGCTGCCGCCGCCGCCCGGCATGACCCAGCAGAACGCCACGCTGCACTACCTGCACCAGGCGCTGGAAGTGGCCTCCGCCATCGACGGCTACACCCTGCCCGGCGACCTGCACGACGCGCTGGGCCGCGAGCACGCGCGCATGGGCGACTACGCCGCGGCCTACGCGGCGGCGCAAGCCGCCGCCGCCGCGCGCCAGAAGACCCACAGCCAGGAAGCCACCAACCGCGCCATCGCCATGCAGGTGCACCACCAGACCGAGCACGCGCGCGCCGAAGGCTTCCACCACCGCGAGCTGGCGGCCTCCGAAGCGCGCCGCGCCGAAGTGCTGCAGCAGACCAGCGCCACGCTGGAGCGCCTGTCGGCCATCGGCCAGGAGATCACCACCCACCTCGACGCCGCCGCCGTGTTCCGGGTGCTGAACCGCCACGTCCAGGGCCTGCTGCCGGCCAACACCTTCGCCATCTACCTGTGCGACCCGGGCGGCCAAACGGTCAGCCGCGCCTTCGGCATCGAGAACGGCCACGCGCTGCCGACCAACACCATCGCCATCGACAACCCGCGCGCCAACTCGGCGCGCTGCGTGCGCGAGCGGCGCGAGATCTATGTCGAAGAGGCCGGGCCGGACGACATCTTCCTGTCGCCCGGCACGCAGCTGATGGTCAGCGCGCTGTACGTGCCGCTGGCGGTGGGCGAGCGCGCGCTGGGCGTGATGACGGTGCAGGCCATGCACGCCCGCGCCTACGGCGAACGCGAACGGCTGATCTTCCGCACGCTGTGCGCGTACGGCGCCATCGCGCTGGACAACGCCGAAGCCTATCGCCAGCTGAAGGATGCGCAAACCCAGCTGGTATCGCAGGAGAAGCTGGCGGCACTGGGCTCGCTGATGGCCGGCGTGGCGCACGAACTGAATACGCCGATCGGCAACAGCCTGCTGATCGCCAGCACGCTGATGCAAAAAACCGAGGAGCTGGAAACCCAGATCAACGGTCCCGGCCTGCGCCGCTCCGAGCTGGCGAACTACATGTCCGACGCCCGCAAGGCGCACGAGCTGGTGATGCGCGGCCTGACCAGCGCCGCCGACCTGGTGAACAGCTTCAAGCAGGTGGCGGTCGACCGCACCACCGAACAGCGCCGCGAATTCAATCTGCAGCAGGTGTCGCACGAGGTGATCGCGACCATGATGAACCGCATCCGCGCCGCCAACCACCGCATCGAAATCGACGTGCCGGAGCTGATCTCGATGGACAGCTACCCCGGCCCCTTCGGCCAGGTGATCGCCAACTTCATCAACAACGCCCTGCTGCACGCCTTCGCCCGCGACCGCAGCGGCAGCATGTGGCTGCACGCGTCCACGCCGGCCGAGGGCCGGGTGCTGGTCAGCTTCCGAGACAACGGCGGCGGCATCGCGCCCGAGCACATGTCGCGCATCTTCGATCCCTTCTTCACCACCAAGCTCGGTCAGGGCGGCAGCGGGCTGGGACTGTCGATCAGCTACAACATTGTCACTTCGCTACTCGGTGGCCAGATCAGCGTCCACAGCACGCGCGACGGCACCACTTTCACCCTCGATCTCCCTCTGACGGCGCCGCAGCACCAGACCGCGGCGGCGACGCAAATCTACACTTAGCCACTGCGGCGCAGGATTACCTGTATAGACAGGAGATTCTGCGGCAATCCGACACATCGGCCGAATTGCCTTTATAATTGTTCGGCTAAGCCGGCCAGGCACCTCGCCCCACGCCCCGCTCTCCTGTCAGTTGTTAATATGTCTATCCAAAAACCGATCAAGCACTACCTGCAGTTTTCCGACTTTACGTTAGACGAATACGAATACGTCATCGAACGCGCGCACCTGATCAAACGGAAATTCAAGAACTACGAGATCTACCACCCGCTGATCGACCGCACGCTGGTCATGGTGTTCGAGAAGAACTCGACCCGTACCCGCCTGTCCTTCGAAGCCGGCATGCACCAGCTGGGCGGCGCGGCGATTTACCTGAACACGCGCGACTCGCAGCTGGGCCGCGGCGAACCGGTGGAAGACGCCGGCCAGGTCATGAGCCGCATGTGCGACATCATCATGGTCCGCACCTTCGGCCAGGACATCATCGAGCGTTTCGCCGCCAATTCGCGCGTGCCGGTGATTAACGGCCTGACCAACGAACACCATCCATGCCAGGTGTTCGCCGACATCTTCACCTACTACGAGCACCGCGGCCCGATCACCGGCAAGACCGTGGCGTGGGTGGGCGACGCCAACAACATGCTGTACTCCTGGCTGCAGGCGGCCGAGGTATTCGGCTTCCACGTCAACGTGTCGACCCCGAAGGGCTACGACATGGACATGTCGCTGGTCTCGACCGACCGCTACACCTTCTTCGAGAACCCGTCCGACGCCTGCCAGGGCGCGCACCTGGTCAACACCGACGTCTGGACCAGCATGGGCTACGAAGAAGAAAACGCCGCCCGCCTGAAGGCCTTCGACGGCTGGATCGTCGACAGCGCCAAGATGTCGCGCGCCGCGCCGGACGCGCTGTTCATGCACTGCCTGCCCGCCCACCGTGGCGAGGAAGTCTCGGCGGAAGTCATCGACGGCCCGCAGTCGGTGGTCTGGGACGAGGCGGAAAACCGCCTGCACATCCAGAAGGCGCTGATCGAGTACCTGCTGATCGGCCGCGTCGACGCGGGCAATGGCGCCCAGGCAGCCAACACCTAACACTTCACACCAATTGGAACTAGCATGAGCGATATTAAAAAAGTAGTCCTCGCCTACTCGGGCGGCCTCGATACCTCCGTCATCCTCAAGTGGCTGCAAGATAACTACCAGTGCGAAATCGTCACCTTCACCGCCGACCTGGGCCAGGGCGAAGAGCTGGAGCCTGCGCGCGCCAAGGCGATCAAGTTCGGCATCAAGCCTGAGAACATCTACATCGACGACGTGCGTGAAGAATTCGTGCGCGACTTCGTGTTCCCTATGTTCCGCGCCAACACCGTGTACGAAGGCGAATACCTGCTGGGCACTTCGATCGCCCGCCCGCTGATCGCCAAGCGCCTGATCGAGATCGCCAACGAGACCGGCGCCGACGCCATCTCGCACGGCGCCACCGGCAAGGGCAACGACCAGGTGCGTTTCGAACTGGGCGCCTACGCGCTGAAGCCAGGCGTGAAGATCATCGCTCCATGGCGCGAATGGGATCTGCTGTCGCGTGAAAAACTGCTGAAGTACGCGGAAGACGCGGGAATCGACATCGACATGAAGCACAAGAACGGCGGCGCGCCGTACTCGATGGACGCCAACCTGCTGCACATCTCCTTCGAAGGCCGCCACCTGGAAAACCCGAGCGCCGAAGCCGAGGAATCGATGTGGCGCTGGAGCGTCAGCCCCGAGGCGGCGCCGGACCAGGCGGAATACCTGGACATCGAATACGAAAAAGGCGACATCGTCTCCCTGAACGGCGTACGCATGTCGCCGGCCACCGTGCTGACCGAACTCAATCGCCTGGGCGGCAAGCATGGCATCGGCCGCCTGGACCTGGTGGAAAACCGCTACGTCGGCATGAAGTCGCGCGGCTGCTATGAAACCCCTGGCGGCGCCATCATGCTCAAGGCCCACCGCGCCATCGAATCGATCACCTTGGACCGCGAAGTGGCCCACCTGAAGGATGACCTGATGCCGCGCTACGCGTCGATGATCTACAACGGCTACTGGTGGGCGCCTGAGCGCGTCGCGCTGCAAACCCTGATCGACCACACCCAGGCCACCGTGAACGGCTGGGTGCGCGTAAAGCTCTACAAGGGCAATGTGATCGTGGTGTCGCGCGATTCGAAGACCGACTCCCTGTTTGATATGAACATCGCCACCTTCGACGAAGACGGCGGCGCCTACAACCAGGCCGACGCCGGCGGCTTCATCAAACTGAACGCGCTGCGCATGCGCATCGCCGCCAACGCACGCTTGAAGCGCGGCCAATAAGCCACATACCTGCCGCGCCAAGGGCCGCTCTCTGAGCGGCCTTTTTTTTTGTCCTCCATAAAACGCGGCAAGGTGATACATTGCTCCCACGACCAGCGCCCCATAGGTGAATCATGTTGAATAATCTGAGTATCAAGAAAAAACTCACGTTCGGATTTAGCGCCATCGTCGCCATCATCCTGGTGCTGCTGACCATGTCGTACAATAATTTCAGCCAGCTGTCGGCCGCCAGCGGGTGGGACCGGCACACGCTGGAGGTGCTGCTGGAGGCGAACCGGATCGAGACCGCGCTGCTGCAGATCCAGACCTCGACCCGCGGCTTCATGCTGACCGGCGAGGAGAGCACCACCAAGGCGATTCCCGCCGAAGAGGAAGCCGTGCACCGCCACCTGGCCGCCATCAAAAAACTCACATCGGACAACCCCGCGCAGCAGGAGCGCCTGGCGCGCCTTGGCCCGATGATGGACAACTGGATCGTCAACGTCATCCATCCGCTGCTGGACAAGCGCCGCGAGTTGAACAAGCATGTCGGCGTAACGCAGCAGGTGGCCACGGCGGCCGATGTGCTCAACGGCGCCAAGACCATCGCCGACGTGCGCGCGCTGATACGCGAAATCAGCGACGAGGAAAACCGCCTGCTGGTATTGCGTTCGACGCTGGCCGGCGAACTGCAGCAGAACATGTCGTTGATACTGATCGGCGGCGGCATCCTGTGCGTGCTGCTCGCCATCGCCATCGGCTACCTGCTGATCAAGGCGCTGCTGGCGCCCCTGAACAACCTGACGCACGCGGTGGGCCGCATCGCCGCCGGCGAGCAGTCGGCGCGGGCGGCGGTGCTGTCGGGCGATGAGCTGGGCCAGGTGACATCGGAATTCAACCGCATGGCGCAATCGATCCAGGACAGCCAGGCCAACGAGCTGGCCGCCACCAACCTGCTCAAGTCCAAGGTCGACTCCTTGCTGGGCGTGGTCTCCAAGGCCGCCGCCGGCGACCTGACCGGCAAGATCGAGGTGGCCGGCAGCGACGCCATCGGCCAGCTGGCGCATGGCCTGGACCGCATGTTCGAAAACCTGCGCGCCCTGCTCAACAACGTGCAGAAGGCCGGCATCCAGGTGACGACATCGGCCACCGAGATCGCCGCCTCGGCCAAACAGCAGGAGGCCACCGGCATCGAGCAGGCGCAGACCAGCGTCGAGATCCTCAGCACCACCAAGGAAATCTCCGCCAACACCGCGCAGCTGCTCAAGACCATGGAGGACGCCACCGCCGTCGCCGACTACACCACCAACGCCACCGCCGATGCCCAGAACAACCTGCGCCGCATGGACAGCACCATGCAGCACATGGTCTCGGCCACCGATTCGATCAACGCCAAGCTGGCGGCGTTGTCGGAAAAGGCCTCCAACATCAACAGCGTCCTGATCACCATCACCAAGGTGGCCGACCAGACCAACATCCTCTCGCTCAACGCCGCCATCGAGGCCGAGAAGGCCGGCGAGGCGGGACGCGGCTTCTCGGTGGTCGCCACCGAGATCCGCCGCCTGGCCGACCAGACTTCCGTCTCCACCTGGGACATCGAGCAGATGCTCAAGGAAATGCAGTCGGCGGTGTCGGCCAGCGTGATGGGCATGGACAAATTCTCCGAGGAGATACGCCGCAGCGTCGGCGAGGTGCGCCAGGTGACGGACCAGCTGTCCGGCGTGATGGACCAGGTGCAGAAGCTGGCGCCGCAGTTCGACGCCGTCTTGCAGGGCATGCAGTCGCAGGCGGTGGGCGCGCAGCAGATTTCGGAAACCATGATGCAGCTGAACGACGCCACCCAGCAGACCGTGGAATCGCTCAAGGCCACCAGCGAGGCGGTGCACCAGCTGCAGTACGCGGCGGGCGACCTGCAATCGAGCGTCGCCAACTTTGCCGTCGCGGCTTAAGCATGGGACAATGCCGCGTCTATTGCGGCGCGTGGAGAAAGCATGTTTAAAGACTTGAGCATCAAGAAGAAGCTGTACATGAGTTTTGGCGCCATCCTCGCCATCATCCTGTTGCTGCTGTCGATCGCCTACAGCAAATTCACCAGTCTTGCCGAAGCCAATGGGTGGGACCGGCACACGATGGAGGTGATACAGTCCATCGACAAGCTGCGCAACGACCTGCTGCAAGTGCAGGTGGAGGCACGCGGCTACTACCTGACCGGCGACTCCGTCCGTCTCGACAACGCCCGCAAGGAACTGGCCGACCTGCCGGTCTCCCTGCATGCGCTGCAAAAGCTGACCGGCGATAACCCGGTCCAGGTCGAGCGCTTCAAAAAACTGGAAAGCATGATCGAGGTATGGACCCGCGACGTCATTGAATCGCAGCTGGTGATGCGCAAGGAGCTGGGCGACAAGCCGGGAGCGGCCGACGCGATGGGCCACAGCCCGCAGCAGGTCGGCGGCAACGCGGCCGCCCGCTCGATCTACAAATCGATGGACGATGCCACCGCCGAGGAACAGAAGCTGCTGGCCGAACGCTCCTCAGCCTCCAACAACCTGCAGGAGACCATGCGCCTGGTGCTGGCCGGCGGCGGCCTGGCCTGCGTGGTGCTGTCGGCGGTGATCGCGTGGCTGCTGGTGCGCGCGCTGGCGGCGCCCCTGAACAACCTGACGCACGCGGTGGGCCGTATCGCCGCCGGCGAGCAGTCGGCGCGGGCGGCGGTGCTGTCGGCCGATGAACTGGGCCAGGTGTCGACGGAATTCAACCGCATGGCGCAATCGATCCAGGACAGCCAGGCCAACGAGCTGGCCGCCACCAACCTGCTCAAGTCCAAGGTCGACTCCTTGCTGGGCGTGGTCTCCAAGGCCGCCGCCGGCGACCTGACCGGCAAGATCGAGGTGGCCGGCAGCGACGCCATCGGCCAGCTGGCGCATGGCCTGGACCGCATGTTCGAAAACCTGCGCGCCCTGCTCAACAACGTGCAGAAGGCCGGCATCCAGGTGACGACATCGGCCACCGAGATCGCCGCCTCGGCCAAGCAGCAGGAGGCCACCGGCATCGAGCAGGCGCAGACCAGCGTCGAGATCCTCAGCACCACCAAGGAAATCTCCGCCAACACCGCGCAGCTGCTCAAGACCATGGAGGACGCCACCGCCGTCGCCGACTACACCACCAACGCCACCGCCGACGCCCAGAACAACCTGCGCCGCATGGACAGCACCATGCAGCACATGGTCTCGGCCACCGATTCGATCAACGCCAAGCTGGCGGCGTTGTCGGAGAAGGCTTCCAACATCAACAGCGTCCTGATCACCATCACCAAGGTGGCCGACCAGACCAACATCCTCTCGCTCAACGCCGCCATCGAGGCCGAGAAGGCCGGCGAGGCGGGACGCGGCTTCTCGGTGGTCGCCACCGAGATCCGCCGCCTGGCCGACCAGACTTCCGTCTCCACCTGGGACATCGAGCAGATGCTCAAGGAGATGCAGTCGGCGGTGTCGGCCAGCGTGATGGGCATGGACAAATTCTCCGAGGAGATACGCCGCAGCGTCGGCGAGGTGCGCCAGGTGACGGACCAGCTGTCCGGCGTGATGGACCAGGTGCAGAAGCTGGCGCCGCAGTTCGACGCCGTCTTGCAGGGCATGCAGTCGCAGGCGGTGGGCGCGCAGCAGATTTCGGAAACCATGATGCAGCTGAACGACGCCACCCAGCAAACCGTGGAATCGCTCAAGGCCACCAGCGAGGCGGTGCACCAGTTGCAGTATGCGGCGGGCGACCTGCAATCGAGCGTCGCCAACTTTGCCGTCGCGGCCTGACGGGAGCGCGCGATGAAACTGCTGATCTTCCACATCGGCGCCGACCGCTACGGCTTGCGCCTGCGCGACGTGGTGCGCGTGCTGCCGCTGCTGGAACTGAAGCACCTGCCGCTGGCGCCGGACGCCGTGGCCGGCCTGATGGACTTCCATGGCCAGTCGGTGCCGGTGATCGACCTGTGCCGCATCAGCGGCCTGCCCTCGGGCGTCGATCATTTCGACACCCGCATCATCGTCGTGGATTATCACGCGCCGGAAGGCACGGACCACCTGCTTGGCCTGCGCGCGGAGCGCGTGCTGGGCGTGCAGGAGGTGGCCGAGGCGCAGCTCGCCGACAGCGGCGTAACGGCCGCGCCCTTCCTCGGCCAGGTGGCCAGCGACGCAGGCGGCATGCTGCAGCTGGTCGAACTTGAACAACTGCTGCCGGCATCGCTGCGCGCGACGCTGTTCCAGACATGACTCCCGTACAAGCCATGCTGCACGAGGCCACCGGCTTGACGCTGTCCAAGTCCTCGGTCGAGCGCGCGGTCAGGCAGCGCATGGAGCAGACCGCCGCCGCCAACCAGGACCTCTACCTGGAACGCATGACGGCGGAAGAACTGGCGGCGCTGGTGGAGCTGGTGGTGGTGCCGGAGTCGTGGTTCTACCGCGATCAGCAAGCCTTCCAGGCCGCCAGCGAATTTGTCCGCGCACGGCTGGCCGCCGATGGCGGCCGCATGGTGCGCATCCTGTCCATCCCCTGCGCGGGCGGCGAGGAGCCGTACACCATGGCGATGGTGCTGGCCGATGCCGGCGTGCCGGCGGACAGCTTCATCATCGACGCCTACGACATCAGCGCCGGCTGCATCGCCCGCGCCAAGAACGGCGTCTACGGCCGCAACGCCTTCCGCAGCCAGGACCTGGGCTTCCGCGACCGCCACTTCACCAGCGACGGCAGCAGCGACGACTACAGCATCGGCGATGCGCTGCGCAAGCAGGTACGCTTCAAACAGGGCAATCTGCTGGAGCTCGACCTGGGCGCGCGGAAAGGCTACTACGACGTGATCTTCTGCCGCAACCTGCTGATCTACTTCGACAAGCCGACCACCAAGGCCGCCATCGCCAGGCTGAACGCCTTGCTGTCCGAGGACGGCCTGCTCTTCGCCGGCTATGCGGAAGTACCGTCGTTCTGCCAGGACGGCTTCATTCCGCTCCAGTATCCGCAGGCTTTCGGCCTGAGGAAGGAAGGCGCGCCCACCGCCACGCGGGCCGCAAAGCCCGCCGCCAAGACCGCGCCGCGCCCTGCCCGCCCTGCCGCTGCTCCCGCTGCTGCGCCCGTGCCTGCTCCGGCGCGGGTGCGCGCCGGCGCGCCGACGCCTGTGCCGGCGCCGCACGCGCCCCTGCCCGCAGCCGACCTGCTGGCCGACGCGCGCCGCCTTGCCGACCTGGGACAGCTGAAGGAAGCCGAAAACAAAAGCCGCGACCATCTGGCGCAGTCGCCCGATTCGGCCGAAGCCTATTTCATCCTCGGCCTGGTCAATGAACTGACGAACAAGCACAAGCTCGCCGAGGACTACTGGAAGCGCTGCATCTACCTGCAACCGGACCACTACGAAGCCTTGTGCCACCTGGCCTTGCTGGCCGAGACCAACAACGACCCGGCCGGCGCCAGCGCGCTCAAGGCCCGCGCCGCGCGCATCTACAAACGCCAGCAGGAATCATAAGGGCGCCCGACCATGACTACCACCACCTCCCCCATCGCCATCGTCAACATCGACGACTGCTGGAACCGCATCGGCGTCGTTGGCGACCAAAGCTGCGAGAAGCTGGAGCAGGCGGTCCACTGCCGCAATTGCGAAGTGTACGCCGGCGCCGCCCAGCGCAACCTGCAGCGCGCCGTCGGCGACGACTACAAGAAAGACTGGGCAGCCCACTTCCGCCAGGCCGCCACCGGCGCGCAGCAGCTCGACGCCTCCTGCCTGGTGTTCCGCATCGGCCGCGAATGGCTGTCGCTGCCGACCAGGATGTTCGTCTCGGTCGCGCCGCAGGCCAAGCCGCACCGCCTGCCGCACCGCGCGGAGCGCGGCTTGAGCGGCATCGTCAACGTCGGCGGCACGCTGTATCCCTGCATGTCGCTGGCGGCGCTGCTGGGCATCGACGAAAACGAAGGCGAAGCCGCCACCCACCGCCACACCTTCGCGCGCCTGCTGCTGACGCAATGGGAAGACCAGGCCTACGCGCTGCCGGTGGCCGACCTGCACGGCATCCTGCGCTACGCCACCGCCTCGGTGCAGGCGCCGGCCGCCACCATCAACAAGGGCCTGTCGCGCTTCCTGTCCGGCGTGATAGCGCATGAAGACATGCACATCGGCGTGCTCGACTCGGCGCTGATCGGCTACCAACTTGCGAGGACACTGCGATGAGCCAGGACAACAACGGAGACCTCAGCCAGTTCTCCATGCTGGACCTGTTCCGCATGGAGGCGGACAGCCAGACCCAGATCCTCACCGACGGCCTGCTGGCCATGGAGCGCCTGAAGAACGACGCCAGCGCCGTCGAATCGATGATGCGCGCGGCGCACTCGATCAAGGGCGCGGCCGCCATTGTCGGCCTGGAAGTGGTCGTGCAGCTGGCGCACGGCATGGAGGACGCCTTCATCGCCGCCCAACACGGCAAGCTGGCGCTCACGCCCAACCGGGTCGACGTGCTGCTGGCCGGCGTCGACCTGATCCTTCAGCTCTCGCGGCTGCAGGACAGCGGCGTCGACGCCTGGCTGGCCGCCAACTCCGCGCTGATCAGAAAAACCCTGGACTCCATCGCCAGCATCGCCTTCCTGCCCGAGCCGGTCAACCTGCAAGTGGAAGCGGGCCTCATGCCGCCTGCGCCCGTACCGGCCGCGCCCACTGCCTTCCAGCCTGGCGAGCTGCCGATCGCCGCCGCGCCGTCCGCGCCCGTATCCGAGGATGCGCCGTCCATCGCCGCGCGCACACCGGCCTCGCTGAAGACGGCGCAGAACTTCGACCGCCTGCTGTCGCTGGCCAGCGAGTCGCGCATCAGTGCGCACCAGATGCATCCCTTCATCCAGGACATGCAGCGTTTCAAGCGCAACCAGAGCAGCCTGTTCGCGCTGATCGAACAACTGCACGAGGCGATCTCCAACAGCAGCGACGCCGGGCTGAAAGAGAAATCCCTGCTGGCGCTGCAAAAGACCCACCCGCTCAAGCAGTTCGTGCTGGAGCACATCGCCGACATCGAAGCCTACGAACGCCGCCTGCTGGCCGTATCGCAAGGCATGGTCGACGAAGTGCTGACGCTGCGCATGCGCCCCTTCCGCGACGGCGTGCAGGCCTTCCCGCGCATGGTGCGCGACCTGGCGCGCGGCATGGGCAAGGACGTGCGGCTGGAGATCATCGGCGAGGACACGCTGGTCGACCGCGACATCCTGGCGCGGATCGAGAGCCCGCTCAACCACATGCTGCGCAACGCCGTCGACCACGGCATGGACACGGCGGAGCAGCGCATCGCCGCCGGCAAGCCCGGCGCCGGCACCATCGTGCTGGAGGCCAGGCACCGCGCCGGCATGCTGAGCATCGAGATCAGCGACGACGGCAAGGGCGTGGACCTGGAAAAAATCCGTGCCCGCGTGATCGACCGCAAGATGACCAGCCCGCAGATGGCGGCCTCGCTGTCGCCCGCCGAGCTGATGGAGTTCCTGTTCCTGCCGGCCTTCAGCCTGAAGGAAAGCACCACCGAGATTTCCGGGCGCGGCGTCGGCCTGGACATCGTGCACGAGACCATCCGTTCGCAAAACGGCACCGTGCGCATCGAATCCGAACTGGGCGTCGGCTTCCGCACCTACATCACGCTGCCGCTGACGCAGTCGATCGTGCGCGCGCTGGTGGTCGACGTCAAGGGCGAGGCCTACGCCGTGCCCATCGTGCAGGTGGAGCGCGTCATCAAGGTGCCGCAGTCCGCCATCCACACGCTGGAGAGCAAGCAGTTCTTCGATCTCGGCGGCGAGCATCTGGGCCTGGTCTCCGCCGCGCAGGTGCTGGAGCTGGGCGACACCGACTCCAGCAGCGAAGAATTGGCGGTGGTCGTCATCGGCAGCGGCGCGCGCCGCTACGCGCTGGTGGTTGAAGCCATACGCGGCGAACAAAGCCTGGCAGTGCAGGCGCTGGACCCGATCTTCGGCAAGATGCGCGACATCTCCGCCGCCGCCCTGCTCGACGACGGCGAGCCGGTGCTGATCCTCGACGTGCCCGACCTGCTGCTCTCCATCGACAAGCTGCTGCACGAAGGCGGCCTGCACCAGCTGACCAAGTCCGACCAGGCCGAGCGCCGCAAGACCAAGCGCATCCTGGTGGTCGACGATTCGCTCACCGTGCGCGAGATGGAGCGCAAGCTGCTGCTCAGCCGCGGCTTCCTGGTCGATATCGCCATCGACGGCATCGACGGCTGGAACGTGGTGCGCAGCGGCGACTACGACCTGGTGATCACCGACGTCGACATGCCGCGCATGGACGGCATCGAGCTGGTAACGCTGATCAAGAAAGACATACACCTGCATAAGCTGCCAGTCATGATAGTCTCCTACAAAGACCGTCCCGAGGACCGCGCGCGCGGCCTGTCGGCCGGTGCAGACTACTACCTGACCAAGGGCAGCTTCCACGACGAGACGCTGCTCGACGCCGTCAGCGATTTGATTGGAGACGCCCGCAGATGAAGATCGCCATCGCCAACGATGTCGCCATGGCAGCCGAAGCGCTGCGGCGCGTGGTCGCCAGCACGGCGGAGCACCAGGTGCTGTGGATAGCACGCACCGGACTGGAAGCGGTGCGCATGTGCGCCGACAACCGGCCGGACCTCGTCCTGATGGACCTGAACATGCCGGAGCTGGACGGCGTCGAGGCGACGCGCCAGATCATGGAGCAAAGCCCGTGCGCCATCCTGGTCGTCACCGGCCGGCCGCAGGACAACGTCAACCAGGTGTTCCGCGCGCTGGGCGCCGGCGCGCTGGACGTGACGGCGACTCCGGTCCTGCAGGGCCAGCCGGGCGGCGACGCCGAGCTGCTGGCCAAGATCCGCACCATGGACAAGCTGATACGCCACAGCGGCGGCAGCCAGGCGATGATGCCTCGATCGGCAGGCAACGGCAATGGCCACGGCGCCGACGGCGCGGAAGCGGCGGAGCGTGTCACCTCGCTGCTGGCGATCGGCGCCTCCACCGGCGGTCCGGTGGCGGTGTCCAAGATGCTGGCGGGGTGGAAGCCGCCGCGCGGCTGTGCGGTGGTGGTGGTGCAGCACATCGACCAGCACTTCGCCGACAATTTCGCCCGCTGGCTGGGCGAACAGCTGGAAATGCCGGTGCGCGCCGCCGAGGAAGGCGACGAACTGGTGGCGGGCACGGTGCTGATCGCAAAGAGCAACGACCACTTAACGCTGGATCAAAACTATCGCCTGCGTTACGATGCAGAGCCGAAGGACTATGCCTACCGTCCGTCGGTCGATGTGTTTTTCCACTGCGTTGCGCAGCACTGGAAAGGGGAAGCGGTTGGCGTGCTGCTGACCGGCATGGGCCGCGACGGCGCCGAAGGCTTGCTGGCCATGCGCCGCGCCGGCCAGGCCACCATCGCCCAGGACCAGGGCAGCAGCGCCGTCTACGGCATGCCGCGCGCCGCCGCGGAGCTGGATGCGGCACAAATGATTTTACCGCTGGCGAAGATCGGACCGGTCTTGCGCAGCACCTTGGGTGGCCGTTCCTGAAAGAGAATACTGATGTCAGAAGCACTTGTAGTCCCAACCGATCCGGAACAATCGCTGACCAGCTTCAAGGTCAGGGTACTGCTGGTGGACGACCAGCTGATCATCGTCGAAGCCGTGCGCCGCATGTTGAGCGACCAGCCCGATATCGAATTCCACTACGTGACCGACGCCACGCTGGCGGTACAATCGGCGCAGCAGCTGCAACCCACCGTCATCCTGCAGGATCTGGTGATGCCGACCATCGACGGCTTCGGCCTGATCCAGCTATACCGCGAACAGGAAGAACTGCGCAACGTGCCAGTGATCGTACTGTCGGCCAAGGAGGATCCCAAGCTCAAGGCGCACA
Organism: Duganella sp. HH101; assembly: GCF_001758795.1. Lineage (NCBI taxonomy): Bacteria > Pseudomonadati > Pseudomonadota > Betaproteobacteria > Burkholderiales > Oxalobacteraceae > Duganella > Duganella sp. HH101. The sequence goes on from NZ_LRON01000030.1 coordinate 64,389, forward strand.
GCTTCGCCACCGGCGCCAACGATTACATGGTCAAGCTGCCGGACAAGCTGGAACTGCTGGCGCGCATCCGCTACCACTCGGGCGCCCACATCAGCCGCCTGCAGCGCGACCAGGCTTTCCGCTTCCTGCGCGCGAGCCAGAAGCAGCTGGCCGACGCCAACATCGAACTGCAAAAGCTGGCGGCGCTCGACGGCCTGACCGGCATCGCCAACCGCCGCCGCTTCGACGACACCATGCGCATCGAATGGCAGCGCGGCCAGCGCGACAAGAAGCCATTGACGCTGCTGCTGTGCGACGTGGATTTCTTCAAACTGTATAACGACAGCTTCGGCCACCTGGCGGGCGATTTGTGCCTGAAAAAAGTGGCAGCTGTATTGACCGAACATTTAAAGCGACCGGCCGACCTGGCCGCACGCTACGGCGGCGAGGAATTCGCGATTATCCTGCCGGAGACACCACTGACTGGGGCACTGATCGTGGCCGAGTCGTGCCGCCGTCATCTGGAACAACTGGCCATCGAGAATCCGCAGGCAGATACCGAGTTCTCCACCGTGACCATGTCGATAGGCGTGGCCAGCGTGGTGCCGTCGGCATCCTCCAGCGTCGACCAGCTGATCCAGCAAGCCGACCAGGCCCTGTATGCCGCCAAGCGCGGCGGCCGCAACCGCGTGGTGAACGCGGACGACCTGCCTGGTCTCTCAACCTGAATCGAACCAAGGAAAAACAGCAGTATGAGTGCTCAATTTGATCAAGTCAGCGTCGTCAAGAAATCGAACATCTACTTCGACGGCAAATGCGTTTCGCACAATGTGATTTTCGCCGACGGCAGCAAGAAAAGCGTCGGCGTGATCTTCCCTTCCAGCCTGACCTTCAACACCGGCGCACCGGAAACGATGGAAATCATCGGCGGCGTGTGCAAGGTGCGCCTGGCCGGCGCCAGCGCATGGCAGTCCTACGCGGCGGGCCAGCAGTTCAACGTGGCCGCCAATTCGAGTTTCGATATCGAGACCGTCGAGACAGTCGATTACGTTTGCCACTTCGGCTGACCCCGCAAGGCGGCCACCAAGGGTCGGACCCCGTACGGGGTCCGACCCTGCCTTACCGGGTTAAGGCCTCACTCAATCAAACAAAGACCGGTTCCGGTTCCAGCAGCACGCCATAGCGCGCCTGCACATCTGCCTGGATAGCGCGCGCCAGCGCCACCACATCGGCGCCTTGCGCGCCGCCGTTATTCACCAGCACCAGCGCCTGTTTCGGGTACACGCCCGCCGCGCCCAGGTTGCGCCCCTTCCATCCACACTGATCGATCAGCCATCCCGCCGCCAGCTTTTCGCTGCCGTCCGGCTGCGCGTGATGCACCAGCGCCGGGAAGCGCTCCAGCAGCGCCGCGCATTGCGCGCCCGTCACCACAGGGTTCTTGAAGAAGCTGCCGGCGTTGCCGATCACCGCAGGGTCGGGCAGCTTGCGGCGACGGATCGCGATCACCGTGTCGGCCACCTGCTGCGCGCTCGGCGCGGCGATGCCCTGCTCCGCCAAGGCCTGCGCCAGTTCCGCATAGCGCAGATTGGGCTGCCACTGCCTGGGCAGCGCGAAGCAGACGTCGACGATGATCAGGCGGCGGCCATCCTCCTGCTTGAAAATGCTGTCGCGGTAGCCGAAGCGGCAGGCCGCGGCATCCATCGTGCGCGTGCTTGAGGTGGACGGATCGAACACTGTCACGCTGTGGAACACGTCCTTGGTTTCGAGGCCGTAGGCGCCGATGTTCTGGATCGGCGCAGCGCCCACCGTGCCCGGTATCAGCGACAGGTTTTCCAAACCGCCCAATCCCTGCGCCAGCGTCCACTGCACGAACTCGTGCCAGTTCTCGCCGGCCGCCGCGCGCACGTAGTGGTGATGCTCGTCGCTGGCCAGCACCTCGCGGCCTTGCAGCGCGATGTGCAAAACCAGTCCGGGGAAGTCCTGCGTCAACAGTAAATTGCTGCCGCCGCCGAGCACCAGCTTCGGCAAAGAAACCCAGGCGGCATCAGCAAAAACGCCGAGCAGTTGCTCTGTTTTTGTCACACGCAAATACGCGTGCGCGCTCGCCGCGATGCCGAAGGTGTTGAGGGACTGCAATGGGAACTGGTATTGGATGGGGAACTGTGGATGCATGGAGGAAAAACCTGGGAAATTTGATCGATTATAGAGCGAAACAAGCAAAAAACCAGCGTCGATATGGCGGCGATGGGCCGGTTGTCCGTTAAAATGTCAGTCTTTGATGCAGTGAGTTTGATTCATGCTGCATGCCACACGAAAAGGAAATAGTTATGCCGTCGTTTGATGTAGTCTCCGAAGCCGATATGATCGAAGTGAAGAATGCTGTCGAGCAATCTCAAAAAGAAATCGCCACCCGTTTCGATTTCAAGGGTACGGGCGCCTCTGTCGAGCACAAGGAAAACGAACTGACCGTCGTCGCCGACTCCGAATTCCAGCTGCAGCAGGTCCGCGATGTGCTGACCAACAAGCTGTCCAAGCGCAAGGTCGATGTCCGCTTCCTGGAAGACGGCGACATCAAAAAAATCGGCGGCGACAAGGTCAAGCAAGTGATCAAGATCAAAAACGGCATCGAATCCGACGATGCCAAGAAAATCGTGCGCGTCATCAAGGACAGCAAGATGAAGGTCCAGGCGAGCATCCAGGGCGACGCCGTGCGCGTCACCGGCGCCAAGCGCGACGACCTGCAAGCGGCCATGGCCATGCTGCGCAAGGACGTGCCAGAAATGCCGCTGGAATTCAACAACTTCCGCGACTGACCTCCTCGCGCGACGCCCGGCGCGGCGTCACAATGCTGTAGTACACGTGGAGTAGAATCAAAGCGGGCTCCATGCGGGTGTACTCACGCGCGACCGCATTTCACGCATAGCGTCGGGCTTTACGCCCGGCAACCAACTTCGGTAGTCTAAGGATAGCAATGAAACGTGTTGATGATTTCCGCCTGCGATTTGGCAAAAACGAGTACGTGCCCATCATGGTTGGCGGAATGGGCGTGGATATTTCGACGTCCGAACTGGCGCTGGAAGCAGCCCGCCTGGGCGGCATCGGCCACATCTCCGATGCGATGGTGGAAGACGTGTCCGATCGCAAGTTCGACACCAGCTTCGTCAAGGACAAGACCAAGCTCTACAAGTTCAACATCAACAACATGGACAAGTCCGTGGTGCAGTTCGACCTGGAACGCCTGGCCGACGCGCAGCGCCGCCACATCGGCGCCACCATGGCGGCCAAGCAGGGCCCCGGCCTGATCTTCGTCAACTGCATGGAAAAGCTGACCATGAACGGCCCGCGCGAAACCCTGCGCACCCGCCTGAACGCGGCGCTGGACGCCGGCATCGACGGCATCACGCTGTCGGCCGGCCTGCACTTCGGCTCGTTCGCGCTGATGGCCGACCACCCGCGCTTCCGTGAAGCCAAGCTCGGCATCATCGTGTCGTCGGTGCGCGCGCTGCAGATCTTCCTGCGCAAGAACGCCAAGCTGGACCGCCTGCCGGACTACATCATCGTCGAAGGCCCGCTGGCCGGCGGCCACCTGGGCTTCGGCATGGACTGGGCCGAGTACGACCTGATGACCATCACCCAGGAACTGCTGGACTACCTGAAGGCGGAAAACCTGGACATCCCGCTGATCGCGGCCGGCGGCATCTTCACCGGCAGCGACGCGGTGCGCTTCCTCGAAGCGGGCGCGGCGGGCGTGCAGGTGGCGACCCGCTTCACCGTCACCAACGAGTGCGGCCTGCCGGCCAAGGTCAAGCAGGAATATTTCAAGGCGTCGGAAGAAGACATCATCGTCAACGGCGTCTCGCCGACCGGCTATCCGATGCGCATGCTGAAAAACACGCCGGCCATCGGCGCTGGCATCCGTCCGGGCTGCGAGTCCTACGGCTACCTGCTGGACGCGACCGGCAACTGCGCCTACATCAATTCGTACAACCGCGAAGTGGCGGCGCATCCGACCGAGAAGAATATCGTGGTCATGGACAAGACCTGCCTGTGCACCCACATGCGCAACTTCAACTGCTGGACCTGCGGCCACTACACCTACCGCCTGAAGGACACCACGCACGTAAAGGCCAACGGCGAATACCAGCTGCTGACCGCCGAGCACGTGTTCAAGGATTACCAGTTCAGTGTGGACAACCAGATCGCCCTTCCTGAAAAAGAAGAGGCGTAAAAAAACGCCATGTGCGCTTGCGACGCTCAAGATCGTCGCACGGCCACATGGCGTTTTTTTATAATTACCCTTCGGAATTTATTCGCGCGATCAAAGCGCCCAGCACCTCTTCCGCCCGCTCGTTGTCGACCTGGCAGGTGCCCGCATTCTCATGCCCGCCGCCGCCATACTCCAGCATCAGCGCGCCGATATTGGTCTTCGACGTGCGGTTCAAAATCGACTTGCCGGTGGCGAACACGGTATTCTGGTTCTTCAATCCCCACAGCACGTGGATCGAGATATTCGTCTGCGGATACATCGCATAGATGATGAAGCGGTTGCCGGCGTAGATGATCTCCTCGTCGCGCAGGTCCAGCACCACCAGGTTCTTGTGCACGGTGGCGCAGCGGCGGATTTGCTCCTTGCACTTCTCCGCATGCTCGAAGTACAGCTCCTTGCGCTCCTTCACGTCCGGCAATGCCATGATCTCGGCGATCGTGTGATTCTTGCAGTAGTCGATCAAATCCATCATCAGGTTGTAGTTCGAGATACGGAACTCGCGGAAGCGGCCCAAACCCGTGCGCGCATCCATCAGGAAGTTCAGCAAATCCCAGCCTTCCGGATTCAACACTTCCTGCTCGTTGAAGCGCGCGGCGTCGCCCTTGTCCACTGCCACCATCATGTCGTGCCACGAGGCAGGGAAAGCCTTCTCGGCGCCGTAGTAATCGTAGACCACGCGCGCGGCCGACGGCGCCTCCGGATGGATCACATGGTTCTTGCGATCGCCGGTGTTGCGGATGGTTTCCGACAAATGGTGGTCGAAGGCGATGTGCACGCCAGGGACGAAAGGCAGATTGGTGGTGATGTCATTGTCGCTGATGGCGATCTTACCGTCCTGCATATCCTTCGGATGGACAAACAGGATTTCATCGATCATATCCAGATGCTTCAACAGGACTGCGCACACCAAACCGTCGAAGTCGCTGCGCGTTACCAGACGAAATTTTTTTGCTTCTGACATGAATGCACCTCTAGTGGATTGAACACGACGATGGGCTAATAATACAACCCAAATCTGCACGTGGACAGCAATTGTCATGACACGTTGCAATACGTCACATCGGGCCCGAGCACCTTTCGATTGTTAAGAAATCAAAAATCCGTGTGGCCTCTGTCTCAAATGTGGAAAAACCACAAACTTGCATATTGGATTACCTAGAATGGGCCTCGCTGCCCTTCTCGACCGGCAGCCCCTACCCCATCAGCAAGAGGAGACAGAAACCATGCCGCGTATTTCCACCCTGCTCGGGTTGGCCATTTCAGGCTGCCTGAGCCTATCCAGTCCGACGCTATTCGCCCAACCCGCCCCGATCGGCGCATCGCCACAGGCACAGCAAGACGGCGCAAGCAGCGCCGCCCGGCGCGACTTCACGCAGTTCGTCCAGTTCCAGGTGCAGAACCATGCGGGCAGCGCGCCGCAAGGTTTCCCGCTGGACGTGGCCGACGTGCAGGACTTGAAGGACGCCCGCATCGCCTATGGCTTCCCGGTCTACACCGTCGACCCGGCCGACCTGCTGGCCGGCCGCCGCGAACTGAAGGCCATGGCCAAGCCCACCGGCATCTGGCGCTTCGTCGTCACCCTCAACGAACAGCCGATCGGCCTGGCCACGGTGGAACAGGTCAATGGCAAATGGGAAACGGTGGCTTATGGCGCGACCGTGCTGGCCAAGGATCTGGATGCGGCGATGACCGCCTATGGCAACGCCGACCGTTCGAATGTGCGCGTGCTGCGTATTTACCAGGCGCAATCCGATTTCCTGGAAGTGAGCTCCGCCCAGAACGGCGCCGCCCGCTTCGCGCCACTGCATTCAGCACGGCAGTCGCTGCTGCTGCAGCGCAAAGCCGCCGGCGACGGCCTGCTCGATGCGAGCGAGCTGCTGGAGCCGCTGCGCGCGGCGGTCAAAAAGAATCTGGAGAGCGCGCGCTAAGCGGCTCGCAACTAGGAGACTCTCATGAAAAAATTAAACAGTTTGATATTGAGCGCGGCTTTGCTGGCGGCGCTGCCGTCTGCCTTCGCACAGTGGAAAACCCTGAACGTGCCGCTGGTGACGCAGGAGCACAGCCAGTGGTGCTGGGCCGGTTCCAGCAAGGCCGTGCTGAACTTCTACGGCCAGACACCCAGCCAGTGCCAGATCGTCAATTGGGCCTTCGGCCTGAACTACGCCTGCGGCAACAGCAACTTCAACTGGAACAGCAACGCCAACCAGCCGAACAGCATGTATGGCAGCAATGGCAGCGTGCAAAACATCCTCAAGGCCTGGGGCGTCAGCAATACCGCGTACAACTCGGCCTCGTCATGGAACAGCGTGGTGTCGGATATCAATACGAACCGCCCGTTCGTGATCCGCTACGGCTGGAGCAGCGGCGGCGGCCATATCATGGTGGGGCGTGGCTATGAAACGGCCAATGGCGTGAATTACGTGTACATCATGAACCCGTGGCCAGGCGAAGGCCAGACCTACCGCACCTACGCTTCGGCGGTTTCGGCATCGGACCACCAGTGGACGCACACACAGCGCATGAATCAATAGACGAAAAAAAACCCCACCTGCACTGAACGCAAAAAAGCCCACCAGGATCACCTGGTGGGCTTCTTCTTATAACTAGCCTGACGATAACCTACTTTCACACTGGTTGCAGCACTATCATCGGCGCAGAGTTGTTTCACGGTCCTGTTCGGGATGGGAAGGGGTGGGACCAACTTGCTATGGTCATCAGGCATTGACTTGTACGAGCGACGCTTTCAGCGGCGCTCCGAATCTGGAGAAGTAAGTAAATGGGGTAATGAAGTTGTTGTATCAACGAACGTTCCAACGTACTTCTCATTCACCATAACCTGCTAAGGTTATAGGGACAAGCCGTACGGGCAATTAGTATCAGTTAGCTTAATGCATTACTGCACTTCCACACCTGACCTATCAACGTCCTGGTCTCGAACGACCCTTCAAAGAGCTCAAGGCTCTGGGAAATCTCATCTTAAGGCAAGTTTCCCGCTTAGATGCTTTCAGCGGTTATCTCTTCCAGACTTAGCTACCCGGCAATGCCACTGGCGTGACAACCGGTACACCAGAGGTCTGTCCACTCCGGTCCTCTCGTACTAGGAGCAGCCCCCTTCAAA
>NZ_LRON01000031.1:0-52766 GCF_001758795.1 Duganella sp. HH101
GTCGCCAGCGCCATGCTCGAAGGGCTGGGGCTGGAAGTGAGCCGCGCCTGCAACGGCGAGGAAGCGCTGCACTCGGTGCAGGCCGGCGAATTCGACCTGATCCTGATGGATTGCCAGATGCCGGTCATGGACGGCTTCGCCGCGACCACGGAAATCCGCCGCCACGAACAACAGCGCGGGCGCGCGCGCAACCTGCCCATCATCGCCATCACCGCCAACGCGCTGCAGGGCGACCGCGAATCCTGCCTGGCCGCCGGCATGGACGACTACCTGAGCAAGCCCTTCACGCAACAGGCATTGGGACAGACCATCGCCCGCTGGATCAGCCTGCCGCGCGTGCCCGCCGCGCAGGAGGCGGCAGTGCAGCAGGCGCCCGCGCCGGCCGCCACCGCCTTCGGCGGCGAGATCAACCGCCAGGCGCTGGACAACATCCGCGCCCTGAGCGCCAGCAACGGCGACGCGCTGCTGGAGCGCGTGCTGCAAGCCTATCTCGACGACACCCCCAGCCACCTGCGCGCGCTGCAACAGGCCATTGCCACCGGCAATACCGTGCAGCTGCGCAAGGCCGCCCACAGCCTCAAATCGAGCAGCGCCAACGTCGGTGCGACCGCGCTGGCGCAGCACAGCAAGGAGATGGAGCAACTGGGACGCAACGACACCACCGCCGGCGCCGCCCTCCTGCTGGCCGAGATGGAACGATCTTTCCAGGCCGTGCGGCAGGCGTTGGGAGCTATCCTGGAAAAGGAAATCTGACATGGCGACGCCCACCTCCCCCAAGCGCGGCCTGGTCCTGGTCGCCGACGACGACCCCGTGATGCGCCTGCTGATGCTGGAAATGCTGGCCCAGGTCGGCCTGGACGCGGTCGAGGCCGAAGACGGCCTGCAAGCCGTGGCCTGCTACCAGCGCCTGGCGCCGGACCTGCTGCTGCTCGACGTCGACATGCCCGGCATGGACGGCTTCGCCGTGTGCCGCGAAATCCGCCGCCTGGAAACCCAGTCCACCGTGCCCATCATCATGGTGACGGGCGGCGACGAGCTCGAATCCGTGACGCTGGCCTACGAGGCCGGCGCCACCGATTTCGTCTCCAAGCCGATCAACTGGCCCATCCTCGGCCACCGCGTGCTGTACGTGCTGCGCGCCAGCGACGCCATCACCCGCCTGCGCATCGCCGACGCCCACCACCGCGCGGTGCTGGCGGCCATCCCCGACACCTTCTTCCGCATGAACAAGGAAGGCTACTACCTCGACTACGAACAGGGCCACGAAGCAAGCAGCGTGTTCGCCAGCGAGCAGTGCGTCGGCCGCCACCTGAACCAGGTGCTGCCGGACGACATCGCCCAGCACATGCTGGAGCAGGTGCAGACCGTGCTCGACACCCAGCACATCCGCTCGCTCGACTACGAACTGCCCATCCCCGGCGCGGCCGCGCGCGTGCGCCAGGGCGAGCATGCGGTGCCGGCGCCGGTGCGGCATTTCGAGGCGCGGCTGGTGGCCACCGGCCCCGACGAAGTGCTGGGCCTGGTGCGCGACATCAGCGAGCGCAAGCGCACCGAGGAGCAGATACGCCGCCTGGCCTACTGCGACAGCCTGACCGGCATCCCCAACCGCCAAGCCTTCCTGGAAACGCTGGAGGCCGAGCTGGTGCGCTCGCGCAAGGGCAACAAGAAGTTCGCCGTGCTGTTCATGGACCTGGACGCCTTCAAGCGCATCAACGACACGCTGGGCCACGACGTCGGCGACCACCTGCTCAAGGCCGTCTCCGAGCGCCTGCGCGAAACCACGCGGCCCAGCGACCTGGTCTCGCGCACCGAGGTCGGCAACAACAACCTGGCGCGCCTGGGCGGCGACGAATTCACCATCCTGATCCCCGACCTGGAGCGGGTGGAGAACGCCCTCAACGTCGCCCACCGCGTCAAGGAGGCGATGCGCCGCCCCTTCCTGCTGGACACGCACGAAATCTTCGTCACCGCCAGCATCGGCATCTCGCTGTATCCCGAGGACGGCGAGGATTGCAACTCCCTGCTCAAGTACGCGGACACGGCGATGTACCACGCCAAGAACTGCGGCAAGAACAACGCCAAGCTGTACAGCTCGTCGCTGACGATGCAGATCATGAGCCACGTCCAGCTCGAAGTCGGCCTGCGCCGGGCCTTGCAGAACGACGAGCTGTACCTGCTGTACCAGCCGCAGATCGACGTCTCCAGCGCGCAGATCGTCGGCGTCGAGGCGCTGGTGCGCTGGCGCCACCCGGAGCGCGGCATCATCTCGCCGACCGAGTTCATCCCGCTGGCCGAGGAAACCGGCCTGATCGTGCCGATCGGCGAATGGGTGCTGCGCACCGCCTGCCGGCAGGCGATGGCGTGGCAGCAGACAGGCCAGCGTCCGGTGCGGGTGGCGGTCAACCTGTCGGCCAAACAATTCAAGGATGAGAACCTGACGCAGATCGTGCTGTCCACGCTGCACGACACCGGCCTGCCGGCCGAGCTGCTGGAACTGGAGCTGACCGAAGGCACGCTGATGGACGACGCCCGCGCCACCATGGTCACGCTGGAGCAGTTGCGCGGCATCGGCGTCTACCTGTCGATCGACGACTTCGGCACCGGCTACTCGTCGATGAACTACCTCAAGCGCTTCGACGTGCGGGCGCTGAAGATAGACCGCAGCTTCATCAGCGGCCTGCCGCAGGATTCGGAAAACGCCGCCATCACGCGCGCCATCATCGCCATGGCGCATGGCTTGAAGATGGCGGTGGTGGCCGAGGGCGTGGAGACCGGCGCCCAGCTGGTGCTGCTGGAGCAGTTCGGCTGCGACATGGCGCAGGGCTACTACCTGGGCCACCCGTCGCCGCCGGAATCGATCGACCTGATGCTGGGCCAGCAGTTCGCGCTGAACGGCGTCATGGGCGGCGACGGCGGCCGCCCGATCAAGTCCGCGCAGATCTGACGCCGGGCTAGAGCGCGCCGTCCGCCTTCATCGCGGCGATGTCGGCGGCGCTGTAGCCTAGCGACCGCAGGATCTCGTCGTTGTGCTCGCCCAGCGCCGGCCCCATCCACTTGGTGTGGCCGGGCGTGGCCGACAGCTTGGGCGAGATCGCCGGCAGCTTGACCGGCGTGCCGTCGGCGAACTGGTGCTGCTCGAACATGCCGCGCGCCAGGAATTGCGGATCGACCATCATGTCGCGCACCGAGTAGATTTTCCCGGCCGGCACGTCGGCCGCCTTCAGCACGGCCAGCGCGCCGTCGATGTCCTGCGTATCGCACCAGGCCTGGATCGCATCGTCGATCTCCTGCGTGCGCTGCACGCGGCCGTCGTTGCGTTCCAGCTGGGGATCGCCGGCCAGGTCGATGCGGCCCATGGCCAGCATCAGCCGCTTGAAGATGGCGTCGCCGTTGCCGGCGATGACGATGTTCTCGCCGTCCCGCGTGGTGTAGGTGTTGGACGGCACGATGCCGGGCAGCGCGCCGCCGGTGCGTTCGCGCACCACGCCCGCGTGGTCGAACTCCGGCACCAGCGACTCCATCAGGTTGAACACGGATTCGTACAAGGCCACGTCGACCATCTGGCCCTCGCCCTTGAGCTTGCCGCCGGTGGCGTCGCGGTGGCGCAGCGCCATCATCGCGCCGATCACGCCGTGCAGCGCCGCCACCGAATCGCCGATCGACACGCCGACCCGCACCGGCGGCCGGTCCGCGTGGCCGGACACGTAGCGCAGCCCGCCCATCGATTCGCCGATGGCGCCGAAGCCGGGCAAGTCCTTCATCGGTCCGGTTTGGCCGAAGCCCGACAGGCGCACCATGATGGTGGCGGGATTGATGGCCTTCAATTGCTCGTAGCCGAGGTCCCACTTCTCCAGCACGCCGGGGCGGTAGTTCTCGATGACGATGTCCGCCTCCAGCGCCAGCTGGCACGCGATGGCGCGGCCGCGCGCGTGCTTCATGTTCAGCGTCAGCGATTTTTTATTGCGCGACTGGACCGACCACCACAGCGAGGTGCCGTCCTTCAGCACCCGCCATTTGCGGATCGGATCGCCGCCGTCGGGCGACTCGATCTTGATCACCTCGGCGCCGAACTCGCCCAGCATGCGCGCACAAAAAGGGCCCGCGATCAGCGTGCCCAGTTCCAGTACCTTGATGCCGGCCAATGGGCCGGCGGTGTTCGTGGTCGTCATGTCGCCCTTCGATCCAGCATGGCGCGGGCGATGGTGCCCGCGTCCACGTACTCCAGTTCGCCGCCCACCGGCACGCCGCGCGCCAGCCGGCTCACGCGCAGGCCGCGCGCCTTCAGCATCTCGCTGATGTAGTGCGCGGTGGCCTCGCCCTCGTTGGTGAAATTGGTGGCCAGCACCACTTCCGTCACCAGGCCGTCGGTGGCGCGCGCCACCAGTTTTTCCAGATGGATGTCCTTGGGACCGATGCCGTCCAGCGGCGACAGCCGTCCCATCAGCACGAAGTACAGGCCCTTGTAGGTCAGGGTCTGCTCGATCATCAGCTGGTCGGCCGGCGTCTCCACCACGCACAGCAGGCGGCGGTCGCGCTGCTCGTCGTTGCAGGTGTCGCAGACGTCTTCCTCGGTGAAGGTATTGCACAGCGCGCAGTGGTGCACGGCGTTGACCGCCTGGTGCAATGCGCGCGACAGCATGTCCGCGCCTTCGCGGTCATGCTGCAGCAAGTGAAACGCCATCCGTTGCGCCGACTTGGGGCCGACGCCGGGCAGACGGCGTAACGCTTCCGTCAGAAATTCCAGCGATTTGGACATGGAGTGCTAAGCGGCGCCTGCCCTTAGAAAGGCATCTTGAAGCCGGCCGGCAGATTCATGCCGGCGGTCAGGCCGCCCAGCTTCTCGGCGGAGGTGGCTTCGGCCTTGCGCACGGCGTCGTTGAAGGCGGCGGCGACCAGGTCTTCCAGCATGTCCTTGTCGTCGGCCAGCAGCGACGGGTCGATCGACACGCGCTTGACGTCGTTCTTGCAGGTCATCACGACCTTGACCAGGCCGGCGCCGGACTGGCCTTCGACTTCGATCAGGGCCAGCGCGTCCTGCGCCTTCTTCATATTGTCCTGCATTGCTTGCGCTTGTTTCATCAAGCCGGCCAGTTGGTTCTTCATCATGATGGAATTCTCCGTGTATTGAAAGTTAAGGATGTGATCAGTTCGCTGCCGCAGCCGCGACGGCGGGCGGCGGCGTGATGGAGCCCGGCACCACCCAGGCGTCGAACTCCCGTATCAGGCTGTTCACAAAGGGATCGTGGGCGACGGTTTCCTCGGCGGCGCGCTGGCAGGCTTCGCGATGCGCCTGGGCTTCGGCGCTGGCGGTGTACCAGACGGCGCCCAGTTCGGTCTCCACGCGCACCGCGCGGCCGAAGCGTTCGGTCAGCGCGACGGTGAGTTTTTCCACGTTGCCCGGCGTGCGCCAGGTTTCGATCGGCACGCGGACCTTGAACACGACCGCGTTGCCGTCGATGCTGCAGTCGATGAGTTCTGCCTGCATGGCCAGCTGCTGGGCCACGCCGCGCAACGGCAGGGCGGCGGCCACGGCCGGCCAGTTGCCGTCCCAGTTCAGTTCCGGTACCGGCGTGATGACGTAGGCGTGCGGCGCTTTGGCAGGCGCCGGCGCGGCGCGGGCCGGCATGACGACGGCTTGCGCCTCGTCGGCGTAGGCCAGCGGTGGAGGCGCCTGGTGGTGCGATGCCTGGCTCGACGGCTGTTGCTGCTGTGCGGCCTGTGGCGCGTGCGAACGCGACGGCGCGTAAGCCGGCGCGGGCGCGGATTGCGCTACCGCGCTGTCATCGGAAAACTCAGTGACCCAGGGCGGTAGGTCATCCTCTTCGTCGGCCTGCCGGGGAGCAGGCTTGGAAGCGGGCGCGGCTTGCGGCGCCACCTGCTGCGGCGCGACCTGGCGCACCGGCGCTTCCAGCACGGCAGCTTGCGTATCGCCGCCCATGGCCATCGTTGGCGGCATGTCTTCCCAAGGCGCAGGGCGCGATGGCGCGACGGCTGCCGGCGCGGCAGGCGGCGTGTACGCAGCATTCGGCGCCTGCGCTTGCGAAGGCGCGCCGGACGCAAAGCCGGCCGGCTGCGAAGCCGGGCCCGCCGCGAAGCCGGATGGCGGCGTCGATGCGCCGGACGCCGCTGGCGCTGAGCCTTGCGGCGCGGATGCGGCCGGATACGATGGCGTGGCGGCAGGCGTCGTCGCCGGAGCTGCAGCGGCTGGCGCAGCGCCGGCCGACGACGAACGCGCACCAGGCTTGGATGCCGCGCGCGCAGCTTCCAGCGCCGCATTGATTGCAGCGCGTGCCGGACTCATCGGCGCAGATGATGTCGCCGGTGCGGGCGCAGCTTCAGCCACCGCCGGTGCCGGAGCCACGTGCGCAGGCATCGCCGACGGCGCAGCGACAGGCGCAGGCGCAGCTGGCGCGGTCATGGCGGACGGCATCGCGCTGGCAGACGGGGTAGCCGCAGCCGGAGCCGCGAACGCCGCCGGAGCAGGAGCAGGAGCAGGAGCCGAAGCAGAAGCAGGCACCTCACTGCGCGCCATCGCGGCCGCCGCACCGGCGACCACCGCAGCCGGCGTCACGCTCGCATGGCTGGCCTGCACATGCGCAGCCGCCCGGGCAGGCGGCGCCGCGGCAGCGCGTGCCGCCGCCACCGCGCCCGAGCGCGACATGGCCGGCGCCGCAGCAGGCTGTCCCTCCGCCCCGCCTACGCCGGGCCGAAAGGCCAGCATGCGCAGCAGCGTCATCGAGAAGCCCGCATATTCATCCGGCGCCAAGCCCAACTCATTCCGTCCATGCACAGCGATCTGATAATACAGCTGCACTTCTTCCGCATCGAAAGCGGCGGCCAGACGCACAATATCCGCATGCTCAGGCAAGTCTTCCGGCAACGCCGCCGGCACCGTCTGCGCCAGCGCTATCCTGTGCAGCAAGGTACCCAGATCCTGCAAAGCGCCGTTGTACGACAGACTGCGCGTCGCCATCTCGTCGGCCACGGCCAGCAGATCCGCGCCATCCTGCGCGGCCAGCGCATCGAGCAGGCGGATCAGATAGGACTGGTCCAGCGCACCCAGCATGCCCTGCACCGCATCCAGCGTCACCGCACCGGCGGCGTAGGCGATCGCCTGGTCGGTCAGCGACAGCGCATCGCGCATCGAACCGTGCGCGCCGGCGGCCAGCAGACGCAAGGCAGGCGCCTCGAAGCTGATGCCCTCCTGCCCCAGGATATTGTCCAGATGGCCGATGATGTGACCCGGCGGCATCTGCTTCAGGTTGAACTGCAGGCAGCGCGACAGCACCGTCACCGGAATCTTCTGCGGATCGGTGGTTGCCAGGATGAACTTGACGTGCTCCGGCGGTTCCTCCAGCGTCTTCAGCATCGAGTTGAAGGCGTGGTTGGTCAGCATGTGCACCTCATCGATCATATAGACCTTGAAGCGCGCATTGCTCGGCGCGTACACCGCCTGCTCCAGCAGCTGCGCCATCTCGTCGACGCCGCGGTTCGACGCCGCATCCATCTCGATGTAATCGACAAAGCGGCCCGCATCGATCGCGGTACACGCTTCGCACACGCCGCACGGCGTCGGCGTGATGCCGCCATTGCCGTCCGGGCCCACGCAGTTGAGCGATTTGGCCAGGATGCGCGACAAGGTGGTCTTGCCGACCCCGCGCGTTCCGGTGAACAGATAGGCGTGGTGCAGGCGACCGCTGTGCAAGGCGTGCGTCAGCGCGCGCACGACGTGCTCCTGGCCGACGAGCGTTTCGAAATTCTTGGGGCGGTATTTACGGGCGAGGACTTGATAGGACATGCTGGGATTTTACCGTAGATAGCGGGTGCAAAGGGCCTATCCTGCTCCGCCTAGCTGCTGCGGCGTCAGGGTCGCCAAAACGGCAATTGTAACAAGGCATGAGCAGATTTGGTAATCAGGCATAAGCGCCTTACAATTTGTTTTCCTTTTAACATGGAAACACATGATGAAACTTGTCCTGCTGCCGTTGCTGTTGCTGTCCCTCGCCGCCCATGCGGACGAACGCGAATGGGTGCCTTATAAGAAGCTGGTTGAAGAACTGCGCCTCGACAAGTATTACGCCATTCCGCCCGCCGAACGCGACAAGATCAAGCTGTTCGTCACCGTCAAACCCAAGAACACCAAGTATCAGCCGGCCGACGTGGTGCTGACCGTGGTGCACGGCAGCGAACGCTCGCTGCTGACGCCGCTGTCTCCCGACTATCGCCTGACCCTGGTGCCGAACGCCAAGTGGATGACGGACGACACCAAGATCATGACCAACCTGCCGAAGGGCGAGAAGTCCGCGATGAACTACGAAGTGACGGCGGTGCTGCCCGAGGGCACGCAGTGGCAATATGCACAGGTGATGGGCGCCGTCGGCCAGACCAACAACGCCATCAAGAAAATGGCTGGCGCCTTCAGCATGTTCGCGCCGAGCGTCAAGTCGGTGCTGTTCAAGTTTGCCAAGCCGGCGGAGCTCAAGCTGGGCGCCAACGTCTATCGCACGGACGCGAAGAACCAGATCAAGCTGACGCCTGAATCCGCATGGCTGAAGGAGAATCCATTGCTGGTGGCGTCCGAGCGGCCGCTGGAGGCGCTGCTGGATGACGAGTAAATGATGAGCAAATAAAAAAAAGCTGCCCTGGGCAGCTTTTTTAATATTTCCCGAAGGAGGCGAGCCTGATCTGCGGCACTTATGGTTAATAGCCGTGGCTGCTTCGTTCCCGACCTGACCAGGTTAGCCATGCCACAATGCGCAGGGGCCCGCCGGGATCAATTATAACCTACAGCCCCAACTCCTGCCAAATCTGATCCACCCGTGCTTTCACCTCGGGCGTCATGCTGATCGTGGTGCCCCATTCGCGCGTGGTTTCGCCCGGCCACTTGTTGGTGGCGTCGATGCCCATCTTGCTGCCCAGGCCGCTCACCGGCGAGGCGAAGTCCAGGTAATCGATGGGCGTGTTGTCGACCAGCGTAGTGTCGCGGGTCGGGTCGACGCGGGTGGTGATCGCCCAGATCACCTCGTTCCAGTCGCGGATGTTCACGTCCTCGTCCACCACCACGATGAACTTGGTGTACATGAACTGGCGCAGGAAGCTCCACACGCCGAACATCACGCGCTTGGCGTGGCCCGCGTACTGCTTCTTGATCTGCACCACCGCCATGCGGTAGCTGCAGCCCTCGGCCGGCAGGTGGAAGTCGGTGATCTCCGAGAACTGCTTCTGCAGCAGCGGCACGAACACCTCGTTCAACGCCAGGCCCAGGATCGCCGGTTCGTCGGGCGGCTTGCCGGTGTAGGTGGAATGGTAGATCGGATCGCGGCGCATCGTGATACGGTCGATGGTGAACACCGGGAACGAGTCCTGCTCGTTGTAATAGCCGGTGTGGTCGCCGTACGGGCCTTCCAGCGCATGCTCGTAGCCGCTCGGATGGTTTTCGTCAGGATAGATATGGCCTTCCAGCACAATCTCGGCCGACGCCGGCACGCGCAGCTCGCTGCCGATGGCCTTGACCAGCTCGGTGCGGCTGCCGCGCAGCAGGCCGGCGAACTGGTATTCGGACAGGCTGTCCGGCACCGGCGTCACCGCGCCTAATATAGTAGCGGGATCGGCGCCCAGCGCGACGCAGATCGGATAAGGCTGGCCCTTGCTCTGTATGGCGTGCTCGCGGAAGTCCAGCGCGCCGCCACGGTGCGCCAGCCAGCGCATGATGACCTTGTTCGGGCCCAGCACCTGCTGGCGGTAGATGCCCAGGTTCTGGCGCTTCTTATTAGGGCCCTTGGTAATCACCAGGCCCCAGGTAATCAAAGGCGCGACGTCACCGGGCCAGCAGTGCTGGATCGGCAGCTTCGACAGATCGACGTCGGCGCCCTCCCACACGATTTCCTGGCACGGCGCACCGCGCAGCTCCTTGGGCGCCATGTCCCACACGGCTTTGACCAGCGAGCCCATGCCCATCAAGTCCTTGAAACCCTTCGGCGGTTCCGGCTCCTTCAGGCGGGCCAGCACATGGCCTATCTTGCGCAGTTCGCCGACGCTGTCCGCCCCCATGCCGAGCGCGACGCGGCGCTCGGTGCCGAACAGATTGCCCAGCACAGGCATGCTGTGTCCGGTCGGATTCTGGAACAGCAAAGCCGGTCCGCCGGCCCGCAAAGTGCGGTCGCAAACCTCGGTCATCTCCAAATATGGTGAAACGGGCACCAAAATGGGCTTAAGTTCGCCCATCCGTTGCAGTTGAGAAATAAAATCTCGCAAATCAGAATATTTCATCGTTTTTTAATTTTTTCTTACAACGCAGCATACTGTTTAAAAAGACAGGTCAAGTAGTTGATTTTATTGGTTTTAGGCGCAATACAAGCAAAAAAGTAAGATTTAAAAGTTATAGCTTTCAATTGCGTTAGTATTGACTTGATATAAAACGGCTTCTACAATTTGCCCTACTTGAAGAGAACACGGTCCAGCACGGGTTGAGCCCGGAACGCGGTCCACACAAATGTGTTGCTCATTCATTCACGGAGTCGGGGCTCCACATGACATTTTAAGGAGTGTTTTCAAAAGGCGTCTGCCTTACCCCCGAAAGAAGTTGTATTGCGACTGATCGAATACCACAGGGAAACATCAGCTCTAGCAAGCAATGACGGCGTCCAACGCGCGCTCCCAGCGGCGGCGGACGATGAGAAATTTCTGATGCACGGCATTAGCACCCGGTTAGCTGCGTTCAACGCTGGCGGGGACCCGCTTTTACGGACATTTCAGGGGAACTATATGATCAATCGCATCACCGGCGCAACGCAGTTTGCCCGCACCATGGCTCGCCAGCCAGCAGCGTGGTTTTCCACGACTCGCGTTTCGGCAAAAGGCGTGCTGACCACCGCCCAACACACCCTGACCATCCTGGGTGTGACCGCTTTAGTAGTAATGGCAGTACTGTTTGTCCGTCCCGACCTGGCCAAGGCACTGAGCAACAGCCTGAACCACGAACCGGAAGTTGAAGCCGTTGCCGTCGTGGCGCCGCCGCTGTCGGCCCTGATGGAAACGCCGTCCTCCACCCCGGCCGCCAGCACCGCACCGCTGACCGCCGAAGAAAAAGCCCTGCTGGGCACGCAGAAGCAGCAGCAATGGGTAACATCCTGGCTGTCCAAGCGCTACCGCGTAGCGGGCGACGCCGCCAATATGCTGGTGTCCACCGCCTACCTGACGGCACGCGAGATCAAGCTCGATCCGCTGCTGATCCTGGCGGTGATGGCGATTGAATCGGGCCTGAATCCGTTCGCGGAAAGCCCGGTCGGCGCGCAAGGCCTGATGCAGGTGATGTCGAAGGTGCACCACGATAAATTCCAGGAAATGGGCGGCCTGCAAGCAGCGCTGAACCCGGTGGCCAACATCCGTGTCGGCTCGCTGATCCTGAAGGACTACGTCACCCGTGGCGGCTCCGTCGAAGCCGGCCTGAAGATCTATGTCGGCGCCGCGGCGTTCGAGCATGACGATGGCTACGGTTCGAAAGTGCTGGCCGAATACCAGCGCCTGAAGCAGGTTTCGGCAGGCAAGAAGGTGCCGACGATTACCCCGATGATGGCGGCAGCGCCAGCCAAGCCTACCCCGCCGGTCGCGGCGGTAGACAAATCGGTCAGCGGCACCCAGATCGCCGGTCTTTGATCTGATCGCAGATAAAACAAGCCACCTCGCGAGGTGGCTTTTTTACGTCCGCAGCAATCAGCGCGAGCAGGAGGTGATCTTGGTCTTGACGCCGTCGCGGAAGGGATCGCGGCCGCCGGTCACGCCGTTCGACTCCTTGACCGCGCAGAATGTGCTGCCGTTCGCCATGCGGATCTTGGTCATCACGCGGCCATCGTCGAGCGTGATGCTCTCCTGGGTCGTGCCTTCCCTGCCGACATAGGCGCTTCCCAACTTATCGGCCAGCATGGTGGTGTCGTTGGCGATTTTCTTGTCGCGCGGATTCCAGGCTTCCTTGCGTAACTGCCGGTCGGCGGCGGCGGCGCCCTTGATCGAGCGCTGCAGCAGATCGTCGGACGGCTTGGCTGCCGGCAGCGCGAACGGGTCGGGTGGCGGGGCCTGCGTGATCGCCTGGGGCGTCCGTGGCTCCACGGGAAGCGGCGCAGCTTGCGGCGCAACGGGCGCCAGCGTCATGCGCGGCGCCACCGGCTCGCGAACGGGCCGGGCCAGCCTGGGAGGCGGTTTCGGCCGCTCCGGCGGCGGCACAAACGATGGCAGGATGTAGGCGATGCCCGGCTGCGGCGCCAAAGACACTGGGGAGTGCAGCCGCTCAGGCGAACGCCAGCAGATAAACCCCAGCACATGGGCGCCGCCTATCAGCGCCAGCCAGCCACGGCGGCGCCAGGCCGGCGCCGCGTTCAAGGTATGCAGTTCGATAACAGGCTTTCGCAGTTAATTTAAAAACAATGCATGATGGGGCAAGGCCCTCTTGCCGTCAAATATGCCGTCCTTCTACTTGCCGAAGGGTTTAGGGCAAGTGCCGACAAAGGTCTTGACGCCGTCGCGGAAGGGATCGATCGCCGTGCTGTTGTTCGACTGCTTGGTACCGCAGTAGACGCTGCCACCCAGCGTACGCACCTTGGTCATCATGCGCCCATCCGGCGTGGTCAGGTTTTCCGTGGTAAAGCCCTGGTCGTTGCCGACGTAGGCGCTGGCCACGGCAGCGCTCAGCGGCGTCGAGTCGTTGGCGATCTTCTTCGCGTCAGGATGCCAGGCTTCCTTGCGCAATTGCCGGTCTGCCGCGGCCGCGCTCTTGAGCGCGCGTTGCCGCAGATCCTCGGCCGGCTTGTCGGATGGCAGCGCGAACGGATCTGGGGGCGGCACGGCCTGCGTAATCGCCTGCGCAGCCGCTGGCGCTGGAGGCTGCACCGGCTGCACTGGCTGCGGCGCTTGCGGCGCGGGCAACAGCGTCATGCGCGGTGCGGCGGCCACACGGGCCTCGCGAGGCGCTCCGGGCTCCTGGATAAGCTTGGGCTGCGGCCGCTTCGCCGGCGCCAGGATATAGGTGATGGCCTCGTGGCGCCCCACAGCCGCCGCCAAGGGCCGCTCAGGCGCGCGCCAGCACAGGAAGGCCAACAGATGCAGCCCGCCTATCAGCGCCAGCCAACCGCGGCGACGCCAGGTCCGCGTCGTGCTCAGGGAATGCAGTTCGATGATGCGTCCTCGGCATTGATTTAAAATCAATGGATTCTGCGGCGCAGTCCCCTCCCCGTCAAACCCCAAATAAAAAAAGCCACCACAAGATACCTTGGGTGGCTTGGCACAGTACCGAACGCTGCTTAGCGTTTTTTGTCGGCGGCGACTTCGTCCGGGCGGACACGGGCGGCCAGCTTGTCCAGCACGCCGTTGACGTATTTGTGGCCGTCGATACCGCCGAACGACTTGGTCAGCTCGACCGCTTCGTTGATGACGACGCGGTAAGGGATTTCCAGGTTGTTCTTCAGCTCGAACGCGCCGATCAGCAGCACCGCGTGCTCGATCGGCGACAGCTCGCCGATGCCGCGGTCGACCAGCGGCGCAAAGCTTTCGCGCAGCGCCACGGAATCCTTGATCGCGCCGTACAGCAGCACGGTGAAGTGGTCGCCGTCGGCCTTGTCGAAGCCGTGCGCGGCGCGGATGTTGTTCACCACGGTGGATGCGTCTTCATTGTTCAGCAGCCACTGATACAAACCCTGCAACGCAAACTCGCGCGCACGATGGCGCGGCGTGCGGTTCTTGCTGGGGTTGGCGTGCAAAATTTTATCTGTCATGGTTATACCTGTTCTTAAATACTGTCAAAATCCGGCTCAGTGCGCCGGCGCATACCGGCACACTGCGCCGTTTACTACTGGTTCTTACTCGTCGTCGCCTTGGTCCTGGTTCAGCTCTTCCAGGGCGATGGTCAGATTGGCCATTTCCACCGCCACGCGCGCCGCATCGGCGCCTTTTTCGGCCATGCGGACTTCAGCTTGCTCGTCGTTCTCGGTGGTCAGGATGGCGTTAGCGATAGGAATACCATAATCCAGGCCGATGCGGGTGATGCCGGCGCCGGATTCGTTCGAGACCAGCTCGAAGTGGTAGGTTTCGCCACGGATCACCGCGCCCAGCGCGACCAGCGCGTCGAACTGCTGCGACTCGGCCATCTTCTGCAGCACCAGCGGCACTTCCAGCGCGCCTGGCACGGTCACGTGCAACACGTCCTCATCGGCCACGCCCAGGTGCTTCAGTTCAGCCAGGCAGGCCGACAGCAGGCCGTGGCAGACATCTTCGTTAAAACGGGCTTGAACGATGCCGATACGCAGGCCGTCGCCGGACAAATTGGTTTCGTAGCTTCCTACAGTCATGGAGTGCCTCTTGTGTGTTGGTTGAATTAGTGTGGTTTGGCCATGTAGCCGGTCACTTCCAGATCGAAGCCCGTCATCGACGGCATCTTGCGCGGGCTGGCCAGCAGCTGCATCTTGCAGACGCCGACTTCGCGCAGGATCTGGGCGCCGATACCGTAGCTGCGCAGGTCCATGCTGGCGGCGCGGCCCTTAGGCTTGGTTTCCGGCTTGCCCAGCGCGTCGAACTGGGCGAAGAACTGCTCCGCCGTTTCCTCGCAGTTGAGCAGCACGATCACGCCGCGCTCGGACGCCTTGACCGCCGCCAGCGACGACGACAGGTTCCACGAGTGGGTGGTCGCTTCCGATTCCAGGATGTCGAGGATGGACACCGGCTGATGCACGCGCACCAGGGTTTCCTTGCTCTTCTCGATATCGCCGTGCACCAGCGCCAGGTGGGCCGAGCCGCTCGGCTTGTCGCGGAAGGCGATCATGCGGAAGTCGCCCTGGGCGGTCTTCAGCGGACGCTCGCCGATCTTCTCGACCAGCGACTCGTTGCGGCTGCGATAGTGGATCAGGTCGGCGATGGTGCCGATCTTCAGGCCGTGTTCCTTGGCGAATTCCAGCAAGTCCGGCAGGCGCGCCATGGTGCCGTCGTCCTTCATGATCTCGCAGATCACCGAGGCGGGCGTCAGGCCGGCCATCGCGGTCAGGTCGCAACCGGCTTCGGTATGGCCGGCGCGCATCAGCACGCCGCCCTTTTGCGCCTTCAGCGGGAAGATGTGGCCGGGCTGGACGATGTCCGACGGCTGGGTGTCCTTGGCGACGGCGACCTGGATGGTCTTGGCGCGGTCGGCCGCCGAAATGCCCGTGGTCACGCCCTCGGCCGCTTCGATCGACACGGTGAAATTGGTGCCGAAGGCGGTGCCGTTACGGGCCGACATCATCGACAGGTTCAGCTGGTCGCAGCGCTCTTCGGTCAGGGTCAGGCAGACCAGGCCGCGCGCGTGCTTGACCATGAAATTAATGGCTTCAGGCGTCACAAAGTCCGCCGCGAGCACCAAGTCGCCTTCGTTTTCCCGGTCTTCTTCATCGACCAGGATCACCATGCGGCCAGCGCGCAATTCGGCGACGATTTCTTCGGTGCTGGAAATTGACATTTTTAATCCTTTGTAGCGGAGCTGGAACAGGGCGCTATTTTAAAGGATTTACGCCCGTCCCACCGTAAAAGGCCGCTTTTATCCGTCAAATGGCTGGCTTTAGAAGGCGTCTTCTGGATTAATTGTCAATATTCCAGCGCAAATCCGGCTATCCCCGGCCGGCCATGACGCCGCCGTCCACATCCCACACCGCGCCTGTGACCCACGACGCCTTGTCCGACAGCAGGAACATGATCGCTTCGGCCACGTCGCGCGGCGTGCCGACACGGCCGATCGGGTGGAAACTGTTGAATCCCTGCAGCGCGTCATGCACCTCGGCCTTGGGGATGAAACCCTCGTAGATCGGCGTCGCCACCACCGCCGGCGACACGGCGTTGACGCGTATCCGGCTCGACGCCAGCTCCATCGCCAGGTGCTGGGTCAACGCATGCAGGCCCGCCTTGGCCATCGAATAGGCGGACGATGGCGTCGCGGCGATCGCCTGCTTGCCCCACATCGAGCCGATGTTGACGATGGCGCCCGGGCGGCCTGCCGCCACCAGATTGGCAGCCACCTTCTGCGTGACGAAGAAGAAGGCCTTGTTCAGCGCCTGGTATTGGTCGTAGTCGGCCTCGCCATGCGCCAGGAAAGGTTTAGGGAAGAACACGCCGGCGGCGTTCACCAGCAGGTCGATATCCTGGTGCCCGTCGTCGATGGCGTCCAGCAGATGCTGCAAGCCTTGCGCGCTGCCCAGGTCGGCCGTCAGCGCGGCAACCGTGCCCAGTTCCGACAGTGCGGCGCGCGCCGCTGCCGTTTTCTC
Source organism: Duganella sp. HH101 (assembly GCF_001758795.1). Classification (NCBI taxonomy): domain Bacteria; kingdom Pseudomonadati; phylum Pseudomonadota; class Betaproteobacteria; order Burkholderiales; family Oxalobacteraceae; genus Duganella; species Duganella sp. HH101. The sequence goes on from NZ_LRON01000031.1 coordinate 16,272, forward strand.
CGGGCGCTGGCCGACGATCGCCACGCTGGCGCCCTGTTCCAGCGCCATCCGCGCCGTTTCCAGCCCGATGCCGCTGGTGCCGCCGACAACCAATAACTTCCTGCCGTTCAATGTATGCACGATTTACTCCAAAATATACCAACTAGTTGGTAGGTTTTTACACCTAAAAAAGTGCCAGCCTGCGCCGGCACGGAACGTCGCCGCCCGGTCAGGCCAGCAACGTCGACAAATAGGTTTGCGCCACGCCAGCCGGGCCGCGCGCGCCGCGCACCGAGCGGGCCACGATCATCGCGCCCTCCAGCGTGGCGAGGAACGCCTCCGCCAACGCGCGCGCTTGCGGCTGCGCCCGCAACTGCTGCGCGTGCTGGCCTTCGGCGATCACCATCGCCAGCCACTCGGTGTTGGCCTCGAAGAAGCGGCTCACCTCGTGCACCACACCTTCCGGCAGCGAATTGGCCTCCGCCCCCAGCATGCCGCAGACGCACAGCCGCTGCTCGGCGGCGAAAGTGTTTTCGAACAGCGTCGCATACGCGGTCAGGCGATCCTGCGCCCTGGCGTGCTGCACCTCGATGCGCAGCAGCTGCTCACGGAAACGATGCGTGTAGCGCTGCGCCACCGCAGCCGCCAGATCGCCCTTGGTCGCGAAGTGATGGTGGATGCTGGGCTTCTTGATGCCGACCAGCTTGGCTACGTCGTCGTACGAAAAGCCGTTGTAGCCGCGCTCCTGGATCAGGCCCTCGGCCGCATCCACCACCCGCAGCGCGGACTCGGACATCTCGGAAAAATGCTTCATTTACTGGCTTTCTTTGTGATCGGCAATCGGCAGGTGCCCGACTTTGACCAGGATGATACAGCCTTCGCGGCTGAACGGCTGATGCGCGCTCAGGTGCGGGCTGCGCAGCCAGGCGCCGGCTGGATAGCGGCCGAACTCGTCTTCGAACACGCCTTCCAGCACGTAGATCTCCTCGCCGCCGTAATGCCGGTGCGGATTGAAGCGCGTGCCGGGCGCCCAACGCACCAGCGCGGTATGGGTGGCGCCGAACTCGGACAAGGGCATCACCGACAAGCCCGGCACCAGGCCCGGCAACCATGCCGTCGCGCCGGTATCGATGCGCACGGCTTGTCGGTCCTGCGGGTCCATGTGGCGCAGCTTGACCAGCAGCGTGCAGCCGCCGACCGAGCCCGGCGCATGCGAGGAGCCCGGCGGATTCTTGAGATAGGCCCCAGCGCCATAGCTGCCGGACTCATCGAAGAAATCGCCGTCCAGCACCAGGACTTCCTCGCCCAGCTCGTGCAGATGGCTGGGGAAGCTGCTGCCCGGCGCGTAGCGCACGATGGACGTCGCGCGCGCCACTTCGCCACCGTCGCGCTCCAGCATCTTGCGCTGTATGCCCTGCGCGGGCGAATCGACCCAAGGCAAGTCTTGCGACTGCACCACGGCGCGCTGGCTGTAATCCGAGTTGATGTTCATTTTATCTTTTACCGACTAGTTGGTAGGTATACTAGTCGAGGCCTGAGGCGCTGTCAACGCCCGGATCGCCGGACGTTGCGAGGCCCTTACTTGTCGGCGGCGCCGACCGACACCATGCGCTCGACGTAGCGGGCGATCAGGTCGATCTCCAGATTGACCTGCTTGCCCACGACCAGGTGCTTGAGCGTGGTCATGGCGATGGTGTGCGGGATCAGGTTGATCGAGAACTGGCAGACCAGATCCTTGCCGGTGCCGATGTCGGTCACGCGGTTCACCGTCAGCGACACGCCGTTGACGACGATGGAGCCCTTGAACGCCAGGAACTTGGCCAGCTCGTGCGGCGCTTCGATCACCAGCTCCCACGACTCGCCCACCGCTTCGAACTTGCGCACCACGCCGAGGCCGTCCACATGGCCGGACACCAGATGGCCGCCCAGGCGCTCATTGAGCGTCAGCGCTTTTTCCAGATTCACTTCGGTCAGCGTGTCGAGGCCGACGGTGCAGTTCAGGCTCTCGCGCGAGACATCGACGCGGAAGCTGCTGTCGTCCTTCTCCACCACGGTCATGCAGGCGCCGTTGATGGCGATCGAATCGCCCAGCGCGACGTCGGCCAGCGGCAGGCCGCCGGCGTGGATGTTCAGGCGCACGCCCGCGAACGAACCACCTTCGAGTGGCTTGACGGATTCAATTTTGCCGATAGCGGCGACAATTCCAGTAAACATGTGAGTGCTCTTATTGATGAGTGAATCGTGCAAGGATACGCAAATCTTCGCCGATCTGCTTAACCTCGTGAAATTTCAAAAGCTGCTTGCGCGACAGGTCGGTCAACGCCGGCAAGGCGAACATGCCCTGCGCATCGCCCAGCAAGGTCGGCGCCAGGTAGACCAGCAGCTCGTCCACGCAGCCCTCGCGGATCAGCGAGCCGTTCAGCTTGCCGCCCGCTTCGACGTGCAGCTCGTTGATCTGGCGCCGGCCCAGTTCGCGCATCAGCTCGGGCAGGTCGACCTTGCCGGAGGCATTGGGCAGCAGGATGATCTCGGCGCCCACGGCGCGCAACGCCGCTTCCTTTTCCGGATCGCTCACCGCCGCCGCGATCCACGTTCCGCCCCCCTGCAAGACCTTGGCGGCCGGATCGATATCGAGCTTGCTGTCGACCACGATGCGGCGCGGCTGGCGCGGCGTCGCCACCGCGCGCACGTTGAGCTGCGGATCATCGGCCTTGACGGTGCCGATGCCGGTCAGGATGGCGCAGGCGCGCGCGCGCCAAGCATGGCCGTCGGCGCGGGCCTCCGGTCCGGTGATCCATTGGCTGACGCCGTTGTGCAGCGCCGTCATGCCGTCCAGGCTGGCGGCGGACTTCATGCGCACCCACGGCAGGCCGCGCGTCATGCGCGAGAAGAAGCCGATGTTCAGTTCGTACGCCTGCTCGGCCAGCAGGCCGGTGCTGATCTCGATGCCGGCGGCGGCCAGCTTGGCCATGCCCTGCCCGGCCACCAGCGGATTCGGATCTTCCATCGCCGCCACCACGCGGCCCAGGCCGGCGCGCACCAGCGCGTCCGAGCAGGGCGGCGTGCGGCCGTGGTGGTTGCACGGTTCCAGCGTGACGTAGGCGGTGGCGCCGCGCACGTCGTGGCCGCGCGCCTGCGCATCCTTCAGCGCCTGGATTTCCGCGTGGTCGCTGCCGGCCTGCTGCGTGACGCCGGCGCCGATCACCTGCCCGTCGCGCACGATCACGCAGCCGATGTGCGGATTCGGCGACGTCGTGTACAGCCCTTGCGCGGCCCATTCCAGCGCCAGCGCCATGCCTTCGAGATCGTTGCTGATGTTCACGTTGTCCTTATTCAGTCGCGCTGGCGCAGCTTGCGCCGTCCACTGCCGGATCGCACACGCGCACCCGGCCCAGCATATTGATTTTGATGTTGCGCACGTTCTCGCCCTGCGTCAGCGACAGCGTACCCCAGCGCGCCGCCAGGCTGTTGCTGGCGCTGCAAGCACGCCCTGCAGCATTATAAGCAAGGTAGAGCGGCGCCGCACCGGACGAGAAGACGGACGCGACGACGATACCCTCGGCGATGGCGCCGTGCTGGAACAGCAGCCGCTCGCCGGGATCGGGGCGGCGGTTGCCATTATCGTCGATAAACACGGCCCAGCCCTGGCGCCACGAGGTGCCGGAAGCCTCCAGCGGCGCCAGCAGCACCTTGCCGCCGCGCGCCATTGCATGCGAACGGGTCAGGTTGATGGCGGCGACCAGGTCGTTGACGGCGATCCGCAGTTGCTGGCGCTTGAGCGCGGCCTGATAGCTGGGCACGGCAACGCCGAACAGCAGCGTCGCCAGCGCAAGCACGACCAGCAGCTCGGTCAGCGTGTGGCCGCGGCGGGTGGCTAGTCCAGGCATCGTGCGCGCCTCACGGCCAGCAGCGGACGGCCGGCCCGGTGGCGAGGCGCAAGCCGCTGCTGGTCAGCTTGAGCTGCCGGCAATCCTCGTCGCGGAAACTGGCATCGACCAGCGCGGTGCCCGGCGTGGCGATCAGTTGCACGCACTGGGAGATCAGCTCGCCGTCGCAGGCCTTGCCTTCGATTTCATAAGCGCTGGTCGCTGCACCGTTGCTGCTCCACCATTTGAACTGGTGCGCTTCCGGGTCGCTTGCGCCGGACGAGAAGGCGATGTAGGTATTGGTCTGCGTGTAGTAGCGCTCTTCCTGCTGCATCAGTTGCAGCAGCGCGGCCTGCGCTTCGGAGCGGCGCGAGCGTATCACGTGCTGCCGGAAGCTGGGCAGCAGCTGCGCGGCCAGCACGGACAGTATCGCCAGCACGATCAACAGCTCGATCATGCTGAACGCAGGGTCGTGGGCGCGCCTCATTTGACGGCCTCGTGCAGCTCGCGCCAATTGGCTACCTCGCGCCAACTAAGCCGGCCGGATCGCAAGCGCACCTTGGCGCTGCCGACCACCGCAGTCTCGTGCGCCGACGCGTTGACGACTGCGTAGCCCTTCTCCACCACGACCTGTCCGGTCGGATCGGGCGCACCGGGGCTTGCCGCCTGCTGCACAAGCGACGGCACGGCAGAGTAAGTCGATTGCAGTACGCCGACGATGGGCGCGGCCGGCGCGACACTGGCCGCACTGAGCCCGCCCGGCAAGCCGCTCAACGCTTGCAGCACATAGCTTCGGCTGCGCGACGCATCGCACTTGTCCGCGCCGGGCAGCAAAGTGTTGAAAACTACCGCACCGCCAACCAGCCTGCCGCCGCCAATGCTGCGCTCCCCCGTGCGCGCGGACTGCAAAAAGTCGACATACCAGCCTTTGCTGCCCGCCTCCATCGTGCCGCCGCCGATGCTCAGCAGATCGCCGCCTGACGCCGCCAGCACGCGCTCGGTGAGCTGGCTACGGCCGGTGACGGCATCCATGGGCACGGACAGGCTGTCATGGATGGCATAGAACGATTGGGTGGCGAAGCTGGCCGCCGCCAGATCGCTCCTGTCGAGCAGGCTGCCGGTGCCGAACAGGATCAGGTAGCCGCCGCCCGACGCGTAGGCCACCATCGGTTGCTGCGCGACAGGCTGGCGCTTGCCGTCGCCATCGCGGGCGACGAACAGCGCCTTGGCCGCCGCGCCCGGCCAACTGTTGAAATCGAAGCGCCACAGATTGCCTTGCAGGTCGCCGGCGTAGGCGTAGTTCAGCGCGCCGTCGCGGTCGGCGATCAACGCCGGAGCGCTCAGACCGTTGGCCATGGCTGGCTCGGATATCGGCGTGACCAGACGGAAGTAGTTGACGTTCAAGCGCCACGGCGCATCGTGTTCCTTGTCCAACGCCAGCAGGAATAATGCGCCCTTGCCTGCGCTGCTCAGGTGGCCGTCGCGGACGTAGTTGTTCAGACCGCTGGAGGCGACGGCAAAGTAGCGGTAAGTCGCCACACCCGCGCCACGCCCCGTGCGCACCTTGATGACCTGCGGCAGCGTCGTGATGTTGCCCATCATGGGATCGTCGCGGTCGGTAAACTCCCAGAGTACGGCATGCTCGTCCAACGCTTCGGGATCGGTGATATCCAGCGCGAACAGGCCTTGCGCACCGCCGCCCATCGCCGAGACGAGCACCGTGCGCCAATTCCCCGCGATTAGCGCGTCGCCGCTGCCGGCAGGGCCATCGACATAGGGGCGATGCACATAGTCGACGCCGGGCAGGCGCTGGAGCGTGGACATCAGGGCGTCAGGAACATAGGCGTAGAGTTCGCCACCATTGCCGACATCGAAAGCGTGCAGCATGCCGTCATTGGCGCCGAGGTAGATCACAGGGCGGCGGCTTTTGTGGCGTTCGCGGAAGGCAAGATAGTCGGCGTCCGGCGAGTTGCCCGATGGCGGCCCCACCAGCACGGGCGTGCTGTTGATGGAATCTCCAAGTACGCTGGTGCGGCGACGGAACAGCGCCCCCTCATCGCCGCGCTCGCCGCGCAGATAGGCGACACGACGCTCGCCCAGCCCGTCAGCGGCGGCTGCACGCGGCGGTCGATCAAGCAACGCGCGCTGCGCATCCGACATGGCGCCCCAGGAAAACGGGATGCCGGCCAGTTTGCCATCGGCCTGCACGACGGCCGTGTACACCTTGCGCGCATCCGGCTCCGGTGACGGCGCGCGCCCGGCCCTGCCGGTCAGGAGCGCACCCGCATCCCACAACGCGGCGGCCGAAGGCGGCAGCGCGAGGTCCGGCGCGGGCAAGGCAAAGCGCTCAAAGTGCCCGCCCCAGTCTCCCGCGTCCAGCGTCGCGCCGAACAGGTCGCCGGCCGATGTCGCGGGTGCGGCGGACGCGCCAGCGGGCACCACCGCCAACAGCGATGCGCCTGCAACTCGCGCCCCGCCCGGCGAGGCCGGCCGGCACGCGGCAGCGAGCGGCTCGCTCGCCAGAGCGAGCACCGGCGGCGCGGCGCGCACGCCCGCCGCCAACATCGGCAGCAGCATCAGCAAGGAGCCAAGCAACAGCCACAACAACACGCGCGTCGCCATCCACAACCATCGCCGGCCGTGCCCTGGCGGCGGACCATCGCTCGCAACTCGCATATCGCCTCCTCACTCCACCTTGCTGTACACGGTTTGCAAGACTATCTCCGTGGCCGGCCGCGTGCCGAAGCCGATCACCGTCACGCGATAGCAATGCGCAACCGCCGCGCCTGCCGACGCATCCTCGCCCGGCTGATGGCACGCCATCCGCTCCACCACATAGCGCGGCTTCTTGAACGGCAGCACGCCTTTAGCCGTCAGCATCGCCGCCCCGGTATGCGCGCCGTAGCCGAGCGTGCACGCGCCGCCGTCCTCCACACCGGACAAATCCACCCGCTGCCAGACCGGCGGCGCATCGCAGGCGCTGACCTCGCCCGCGCCATCCTGAATATCGTTCTCCGCATCCGCCAAGGCATCCTCCGCCGCCTGAAACGCCACGTCCCGATCCCGCTCGCCCCGCGCGGCCTTCTCGCCCTGCAAGCTCATCTGCGCCGCCGAGACGCCCAGCAACATCGCCAGTAGCATCATCATCAGGCACATCAACACCACCACACCGCGCTGCCGTTGAACCGCCATGATCTAGCCACCCCGATTGCGCAACGCCACCGTCATGCCCACCACCCTGCGCGCCCGCGCGCGCTGCGCCGACGGCAAGCCCGCCTCCGTGACACGCACGCCCTCGTCATCGCCATGCGCTTCGGAATACGCCGGACCGAACAGATCGAAACGCGTCGCCACCGTGTCGGCGCGCGTGTTGCTGTCCCCGTGCAGCAGCAAGGCCACCTTGACGCTGCAGACGCGCTTCCAGAAAGTCTTGCGGCGCAAATCGCGCAGGCGCTCGCCCGGCGTCGCGCCCGACAGCACCAGCGCGCCATCCATCGCATCGACGCCGCGGGCGTTGACATAGGCATTGGGAATGTTGTCGGCTGGCGTATCGGTGTCCACGCCATACAGCACCTGGAACGAATCGACGCCGCGCACGATGGCGTCCGCGCCCCAGCCGGATGCGCCGCGATATTTGCAGCGCAACTCGGCCTCGCCGTCGCCATTGGCCGCCACGTAGAAAATGCTCCAGCCACGGCCATCCTCGTCGTGCGGAGCGGCGACGCCAAAGCCGGCGCAATTGAGGCTGGAGCCATCGCCATTGCCGCCCTCGCCCGAGCCGGAAAAGCGCAATGCCAACACATCGCTGCCATGCGCCACTGCGGGCAACAGCTCCGAAATATCGGCACTGCCGTGGCCGATGCTGCGGGCATCCAGGCCGGCGACCGGCGCCGGCGCGGCGTCATCCAGCTCGACGGGCGCAGCCTTGCTGTCCCAGTTGATGTAGGCGCCTTGCCGTATCGCCCGCGCCATGATGTCTAGCGCATGACGGCCGCCGTCGTTGAGGCCGACATTGTCGCTGTGGTTGCGATAGCCGCTGCCGGCCGACAGCAGCAAGCCGCAGGCCAGCAAGGCCACGATCAAGCCCAGCACCAGCGCAATGGCGAACTCGATCACGGTCCAACCGCCCGCAGATACAGGCCGCGCGCTCATCGCGTCGCTCCCACGGCGTAGGCCATGGCGGGCGCGAACTCGCCGCCGGCGTCCTTGCGCGGCGTGCCATCGGGATTTTTATCGTGCCATCCCACCTTGACCACCACCGGCGCCCCCGCACTGCCGCCGCAAGCCCAGCGCAAGGTGGCGCCGCTGTCGCGGCACACCCGTATGCGGCCGGCGGGCAGATACATACCGACCTGCATTTTGGCTTCGTACAGATCGAACATCGCCAATTGCATGGCGTCGCACACGGCGCCGTAGCACAGCGACGACGGCGCCGGCGGGAGCGGCTCGGCCAGCGCATCGTAATCCAAGGTCAGATAGGGATTGGCGCCATCGGCCAGGCGCATTTGCACGGCGTTGGCGCGCATGCGTTCGGCCAGGCCTGCGGCAACGTAGGCCGCCTGCGACAACAACGCCGCCTGATGCCGCGCACGCAGCGCGGACAGCTGCATCGCCACGCCGCCGACGATGCCGACCGACAGCAACAGCACGGCGACCAGTATCTCCAGCAGCGTAAAGCCCCGCATGTTAATGCGCGTGCGCATGGCACACCTCCGCAAGTCGACAAGACTGAGCTAGAAGTTAGCAGTGGCTACTGTCGTGGGTATGAGGTGTATCAAAGGTGCGCCAGCCGTAGACCGGCGGGAAACTAGGCCTTGCGCGGCTTGCGTTCCTGCCCGACTTCGGCAATCGCGTCCTGGAACTCGGCCAGGTCTTCGAAGTTTTTATACACCGATGCAAAGCGGATATACGCGATCTTGTCGAGACGCTTCAACTCCTGCATCACCAGCTCGCCGATGTAGCCGGTGTCGACTTCGCGCTGGCCGCTGGTCAGCAGTTTTTCTTCGATCGACAATATCGCCGCGTCGACGGCGGGCGCCGCCACGGGACGTTTGCGCAAGGCCAGCGTCAGGCTGCCGCGCAGTTTGGCGGACGCATACTCGGTGCGGCTGCCGTTCTTCTTGACCACATACGGCATCACCAGTTCGATGCGCTCATACGTGGTAAATCGTTTATCGCATTTACCGCAGCGCCGGCGCCGGCGTATCGAATCCCCTTCCTCGGATACACGCGTATCGAGAACCTGGGTATCTTCATGCTGGCAAAACGGACATTTCATATGGGCGCTATTCGGTGACGCGACACCGGCACACGCCGGCGTCGCGGTACTGCAGATTACTTGGCGTAGACAGGGAACTTGTCAGCCAGAACCTTCACGGCCGCTTTCACGCGGTCGATGGTCGCGGCGTCGTGCGGGTTGTCCAGCACGTCCGCGATCAGGTTGCCGACTTGTTCCGCTTCCGCTTCCTTGAAGCCGCGGGTGGTGAAGGCAGGCGAACCCAGGCGGATGCCCGAAGTCACGAACGGCTTCTGCGGATCGTTGGGGATGCCGTTCTTGTTGCAGGTCATGTGGGCCGCGCCCAGGATCGCTTCCGCTTCCTTGCCGGTCAGGTTCTTAGGACGCAGGTCCACCAGCATCACGTGCGACTCGGTGCCGCCGGAGACGATGCGCAGGCCGCGCTTGATCAGGGTCTTGGCCAGCACGTCGGCGTTGATGACGACTTGTTGCTGGTAAGCCTTGAACTCAGGCGTCAGCGCTTCCTTGAACGCGACAGCCTTGCCGGCGATGACGTGCATCAGCGGGCCGCCTTGGATGCCTGGGAAGATAGCCGAGTTGATGATCTTCTCGTGCTCGGCCTTCATCAGGATGATGCCGCCGCGTGGGCCGCGCAGCGATTTGTGCGTGGTCGAGGTGACGAAGTCGGCGTGCGGCACAGGGTTAGGGTACAGGCCGGCTGCGATCAGGCCGGCGTAGTGCGCCATGTCGACCATGAAGTAAGCGCCAACGGCTTTGGCGACGGCGGCGAAACGCTCGAAGTCGATCTTTTTCGAGAAGGCCGACGCGCCGGCGATGATCAGCTTAGGCTTGTGTTCCTTGGCCAGCGCTTCCATGGCGACGTAGTCGATGTCTTCCTCGGCGGTCAGGCCGTAGGAAACCACGTTGAACCATTTGCCGGACATATTGAGCGGCATGCCGTGGGTCAGGTGGCCGCCTTCGGCCAGCGACATGCCCATGATGGTGTCGCCTGGTTTGAGCACGGCGAAGAACACGCCCTGGTTGGCTTGCGAGCCCGAGTTCGGCTGCACGTTGGCCGCTTCCGCGCCGAACAGCTGCTTGACGCGGTCGATCGCCAGTTGCTCGACGACGTCGACATACTCGCAACCGCCGTAGTAGCGCTTGCCCGGGTAGCCTTCGGCGTATTTATTGGTCAGCTGGGAACCCTGCGCTTCCATCACGGCTGGCGAGGTATAGTTCTCCGACGCGATCAGTTCGATGTGATCGTGCTGACGGGTGTTTTCCTTTTGAATCGCGCCGAACAATTCCGGGTCAACGCTGGCGAGGGTGTGATCTTTTGCGAACATGTAAAAACTCCAATCAAATTGAGTAACTTGTTACTGGCAGGTTGGATCGAATGAGGGAAGCCGATAGCGGACAGGCAGCCTCTTCGTGCATTTCCATCGATGGCTGCCCAGGCGAACGGCTGTTGAAATCTCACGTTTCCCGGTGGATGCCCACCTTTCGCTGACCGATCACCACGCACCAAAATGGTGACTATCGGAGCTTTTCGCCAGTTACGTGAGACGTAATGGAAGCCCGATTGTAATTTATGCGCCAGATTTGAGCAAGGAAATGATTGCTTAAAAGGCAATCTTATGCCGATTTTGATGGGAGAGATAAGCCATACTGCCATTTCGGCTACACTTGGCTATCGTTTCCACTCTGGCTTACATCTCACCGCAAGGATAGAACATGATCGTCTTCATCACCGGCGCCACCGCCGGCTTCGGCGCCGCCATGGCGCGCACTTTCGTCCAGAACGGCCACAAGGTCCTGATCAGCGGCCGCCGCGAAGACCGCCTGCAAGCCCTGGCGGCCGAGCTGGGCGCGGCCGCCCGCCCCATCGTGCTCGATGTCACCGACAAGGCCTCGATCAAGGGCGCGCTGGACAGCCTGCCGGCCGAGTGGTCGCAGATCGACGTGCTGATCAACAATGCCGGCCTGGCGCTGGGCGTCACGCCGGCGCACGAATCGTCGCTGGAAGACTGGGACACCATGATCGCCACCAATTGCAGCGGCCTGGTCGCCATGACCCGCGCCATCCTGCCGGGCATGGTGGCGCGCGGCAGCGGCACCGTTATCAACCTGGGCTCGGTGGCGGGCGACACGCCCTACCCTGGCGGCAACGTCTACGGCGCCACCAAGGCCTTCGTCGAACAGTTCACGCTGAACCTGCGGGCCGACCTGGTCGGCACCGGCGTGCGCGCCACCAACCTGGCGCCCGGCCTGTGCGGCGGCACCGAGTTCTCCAACGTGCGCCTGAAGGGCAACGACGCGGCGGCGGCCAAGGTTTACGAAGGCACGGAGCCGCTGACGGCCGAAGACATCGCCAACACCGCCTACTGGATCGCCACCCTGCCGGCCCACATCAACATCAACCGCATCGAAATGATGCCGACCTGCCAGGGCTACGGCCCGCTGGCGATCAAGCGCAATCTGTAACCCCCGGGAACGGAGGGGTCGAACCCCATGCGGGGTCCGACCCCGGCGCGTTATCGCCGTGCGGGGGTGTTTCATTCCTGAAGCGATTCGTAAGCGGTTGTTACAATCCTTGGCAAGTTGCCGGGAAAACGCTTTACTGTTGTAAGTGCAATCTTTTGCGCGCCAGTTGAAAAATCCGCACAAAGATCGGATTTGACGTGAATTACCCCGTCCAAGCTTCAACCAAAACAATAAAATCGCGTAGAATGTTGCTCAATCTCACTAGTAGTCAAAATAACATGCCAGCAGAGTTTATCTGGAACGTACGGGTCTACTACGAAGACACCGACGCCGGCGGTATCGTCTATTACGCAAACTACCTCAAATTCTTTGAGCGCGCCCGCACCGAATGGCTGCGCGCCATCCATGTCGAACAGCACGCTTTACTGCAAGAACATGACGTCTTGTTCGTCGTCAAAAGCGTCAGCGCGGAGTATCATGCGCCTGCCAAGTTGGACGATGAACTAAAATTAACACTTAGTATCGAAAAGTTAGGCCGCGCCTCGATCCAGTTTGTGCAGCAGGCGTGGTGTGGCGAACGTTTGCTGAACACCGCCCGCGTCAAGGTCGGCTGCGTCGGTTCGGACCTGAGTCCGCGCGCCGTGCCGCCAGCGGTTGCTGAAAAAATGCGTAGTACCATTAAAACAGACTGAACACATACATGAACGTCACCCAAGACCTCTCCTTCCTGTCCCTCATCACCAACGCGCACCTGATCGTGCAGTTGATCATGGCGCTGCTGTTCGTCATTTCGCTCACCAGCTGGACCTACATCTTCAGCAAGATGTTCGCCGTGCGTTCGGCGCGCCGCCTGACCATCGAATTCGAGAAAACCTTCTGGGCCGGCGGCAACCTGCACGCGCTGCACCAGAACGCCGGCAAGGACCGCGCCAACAGCGGCCCGCTGGCACGCATCTTCGAGGCCGGCATGGGCGAGTTCATCAAGAGCAAGGCCGCCTACACCTCGGCCCGCGAAGCCATGGACCACGGCGCCATCCTGGACGGCGCCCGCCGCGCCATGCGCGCCGCCTTCCAGCGCGAGATGGATGTGCTGGAATCGCACCTGGCCTTCCTGGCCTCGGTCGGCTCGGTGTCGCCGTACATCGGCCTGCTGGGCACCGTGTGGGGCATCATGAACGCCTTCCGCGGCCTGGCCAATGTGCAGCAGGCCACGCTGGCAGCAGTCGCCCCCGGCATTGCCGAGGCGCTGATCGCCACCGCCATCGGCCTGTTCGCGGCGATCCCGGCCGTGGTCGCGTACAACCGTTTTTCGCACGATATCGACCGCCTGGCGATCCGCTTCGAAAGCTTTGTCGAAGAGTTCTCCAACATCCTGCAACGTCAGTCGCGTTAAGAAGGCAGAGCAATCATGGCTTCCTCTTTCTCCAGCAGCATGCGCGGCGGCCGCGGCCGCAAGTTCAAGTCCGAGATCAACGTCGTGCCCTACATCGACGTGATGCTGGTGCTGCTGATTATCTTCATGGTGATGCCGTCGGCGAACGACCCGAGCTTGGTCGACCTGCCGAGCGCGGAAAAATCCACCAAGCCGCCAAGCGACTATGTGCAGGTGGTGATCAAGCCCAACGGCGCGCTGTCGATCGGCGTCAAGGGCAAGGGCGAAGAGGCGCCGGAAACCGCGCCCAACCGCGACGCCCTGGTCAAGAAGCTGCGCGCCATCCACGGCGACCACCCGGACTATCCGGTGCTGATCGCCGGCGACAAGGAAAGCAAGTACGACGACGTGATCCAGCTGATCTCGGAAGCGAAGAAGATGGGCATCAACCGGGTCGGCTTGTCGACCAAGTAAATCACAGTGCATACGATGAAACCCGCAACAGCAGGCGGCCCCTACAAAGTACCGCGACAGAATGAAGGCTGGCGCTCGATCGTGCTGGCCGCGGCCATGCACGCCGTGCTGCTGCTGTTCCTGTGGGTGGGCGTGAGCTGGCAGAACAATCAGCCGACCGAAGTACAGGCCGAGATCTGGGACATGAAGGTGCAGGACGCCGCGCCGCCGGCCCCGCCCGTCGTCAAGCCCGAGCCGGAACCCGAGCCGGAGCCCGAGCCGGTGGTCAAGGCCGCCCCGCCGAAACCGGTGGAAGCGCCGCCGACGCCGAAGGAACCGGACATCGCCCTCGAACGCCTGAAGGCGAAGAAGAAGCTCGAACAGGAAAAACTCGAAGCGGCCAAGGAAGCCAAGCTGAAGAAGGAAGCCGACGAGAAGCAGGCCAAGCTGGAAGCGAAGAAACTGGCCGACAAGAAGGCCGCCGAGCAAAAGCTGAAGGATGAAAAGGAACAGGCCGAGAAAGACAAGAAGGAACTGGCCGAGAAGGACAAGAAAAAACTCGCCGCTGAAAAGGCCGCCAAGGAAAAAGCCGAGAAAGCCGACAAGGCCGCCAAGGACAAGGCCTTCGCCGCCGAGCTGAGCCGCATCACCGGCAACGCCGCCAAGGGCAGCACCGGCACCGCCGCCACCTCGACCGGCGGCCGCGTCGATGGCGGCTACCAGGCGGCGATCCGCGCCAAGATCAAGAGCAACCTGGTGTACGGCGCGGTCGACGATACGCTGAGCGCGACCTACCAGATCACCCAGCTGCCGACCGGTGAAATCATCGGCGTGCGCAAGATGAAGAGCAGCGGCTCTGCCGCTTACGATAGCGCGATTGAAAACGCGATTGCCAAATCGTCACCACTGCCGAAGAAAAAAGATGGTACGGTAGAGCGCGAGTTTGTCGCCGATTTCAACATGAAGGATATGCACTGATTATGAAAAACCTGAACTTAGCAATCCTCTCCGCCACGCTGGCGCTGGTCGCCGGTAGCGCCTCCGCGCAGATGCGGATCGAGTCATTCGCGTCGGCAGCAACCAGATCCCGGTCGCCGTGGCCGGCTTTGCCGACGAAAACATCGCCCCGCAACAGATCTCGGCCATCATCAAGGCCGACCTGGAGCGCAGCGGCGCCTTCAAGCTGATCGACGCCGGCGTCATCACCAGCATGAGCAACATCGACTACGGCAACTGGAAAGCCAAGGGCGCCGACGCGCTGGTGGTCGGCACCGTCGCCAAGTCCGCCGCCGGCGACTTCGAAGTGCGCTACAAGCTGTTCGACACCGTCAAGCAGAGCGAGCTGTCGCAGCTGAACGTGGCGCGCGCGCCGCAGTTCACCCGCCTGACCGCCCACAACATCGCCGACGATGTGTACCTGAAGCTGACCGGCATCCGCGGCGCCTTCTCGACCCGCATCGCCTACGTCAAGGAATACGACAAGCGCCACTACGAACTGCTGGTGGCCGACGCCGACGGCGAAGGCGAACAGATGGCGCTGCGCTCCAACGAGCCCATCATCTCGCCATCGTGGTCGCCGGACGGCACCAAGGTCGCCTATGTGTCGTTCGAACAGAAGAAGCCGGTGGTCTACGTGCAGAACCTGATCAACCGCGCGCGCACCGTCGTCGCCAACGAAAAAGGCAGCAACTCGTCGCCGGTGTGGGCGCCGACCGGCAACAAGCTGGCGGTGTCGCTGTCCAAGGACGGCCATACGCAGATCTACACCGTCAACGCCGACGGTGGCAACCTCAAGCGCGTCTCCAACAGCGCCGGCATCGATTCCGAAGCCAACTTCGCGCCGGACGGCAGCATCTACTTCATGAGCGACCGCAGCGGCGGCCCGCAGATCTACCGCATGAACGGCGACGGCGGCGACGCCAAGCGCGTCACCTTCACCGGCAACTACAACATCAGCCCGCGCGTGTCGGCCGACGGCAAGACGCTGGCCTACATCTCGCGCCGCGACGGCAACTACCAGCTGTACGCGATGGACCTGGCCAGCGGCCAGGAGCAGCGCCTGTCCGACAGCACGGACGACCAGTATCCAAGCTTTGCCCCGAACGGCAAATACATCATGTACGCCACTCAAGCCGGCGGCCGCAAATCGCTGGCTGTGGTGTCGGTGGATGGACGTGTGAAGCAACGCCTGACCACACAGGCGGGCAACATCAAGGAGCCCACCTGGGGTCCATTCATGCAGTAATTTTTACCCTTCATTACTAGGAGAATCAAATGCGTAAACTCAGCAGCTTAGCTTTCATCGTCACCACCGCCGCCATCCTGTCCGCCTGCTCGACCCCGGTCAAAATCGCCGAACCGGCGAAAGTGGAAGAGCGTCAAGTCGAACAAAAACCGCAGCCGCAGCCGGACACCCGTACCGTCGCTCCGGTCGAAACCAAATCGCTCGATCCGCTGGACGATCCTAAGGGCGTGCTGGCCAACCGCAGCGTCTACTTCGACTTCGACAGCTATGTCGTGCGCGACGACGGCAAACCAGTGGTGGAAAACCACTCGGCCTACCTGGCCAAGAACAAAGCCCGCTCGATCCTGATCCAAGGTAACACCGATGAACGCGGTGGCGCCGAGTACAATCTGGCCCTGGGCCAGAAGCGCGCCGAAGCCGTGCGCAAAGCGATGACCACGCTGGGCGTGCCGGAATCGCAGATCGAAGCCGTATCGCTGGGCAAAGAGAAGCCTAAAGCATCCGGTTCGAACGAAGAAGCATGGGCACAAAACCGTCGTGCAGACATCGTCTACAAGTAATCGAAAGCACTACCCTTTTGCCGGGTCACAGGCATAATACGGGGCGGCGCGCGGATAACACCGCGCCCCGCCCCGTTTCCTTTTAGATTTGTGTGAAAGCGCCCGACATGATGAAACTCTCCAAATCCGGCCTGAGCGCCGCCCTGCTGGCTGCGCTGACCTGGCTGCCGCTGCAAGCCCATGCCGGGCTGTTCGACGACGATGAAGCCCGCAAGGCCCTGCTCGACCTGCGCGCCAAGGTCGAAGCCATGCGCAGCGAGCTGAACGCCCGCATCGACACCAAATCCGACAAGTCCAGCACGCTGGACCTGATCAATCAAAACGAAGTGACCCTGCAGGAAGTGGCCAAGCTGCGCGGCCAGATCGAAGTGCTGAGCAACGAGCTGGCGAATGCGCAAAAGCGCCAGAAAGATTTCTACGTCGACCTGGACGCCCGCCTGCGCAAGCTGGAGCCGCGCGAAGTGACCATCGACGGCAAGACCGCGCAGGTGGACCCTAACGAACAGAAGACCTATGAAGCGGCGTGGCAAACCTTCCGCTCGGGCGACTACAAGGCGGCCAGCACGGCGTTCACCGAGTTCGTGCAGCGCTATCCGGGTTCGAGCTACGCGGCCAACGCCCAGTACTACCTGGGCAGCGCCTACTTCGCGCAGCGCGACTGCAAGGGGGCGATCTCGGCCCAGTTGCTGGTGTTGAAGAACTACCCGGACAGCCCGCGCGCGCCGGAAGCCATGCTCAACATCGCCAGCTGCCAGATCGAGCTGAAGGACAAGGCCTCCAAGAAGACGCTGCAGGACCTGATCAAGGCCTATCCTGACTCGGCGGCAGCAGCGACGGCAAAAGAACGCCTCAGCGGCAAATAATTACCCGGGGGTATTTGACAGCAAGACTCATTACCCCCTATAATCTCGCTTCTTCGGGGGTCGTTAGCTCAGCTGGTAGAGCAGCGGACTTTTAATCCGTTGGTCGCAGGTTCGAATCCCGCACGGCCTACCATTCGAAGAAAACCAAGGTGTCATACCTTTGGGTCGTTAGCTCAGCTGGTAGAGCAGCGGACTTTTAATCCGTTGGTCGCAGGTTCGAATCCCGCACGGCCTACCAAGATTCATCAAGAAAGCCCACCAACTTCGGTTCGTGGGCTTTTTTGTTGCCCATCGCCCAGCCCGCGATTTGCCATAGCGCGTCGCGAGCGGCAGTGCGCTCGCGACGTTTCCCTCGACGCACAGGAAAATTTACGCTGCTGCGGCAGCGGCCTTCGGCTTGCGCGGAGCGCGCGGCTTTTTCGGTTTCTCTGCAGGGGCAGCGGCAGCGGCCTCACGGCCTTTGACCGCCTCAATCAGGGCATTGGCGTAGGCGTTGCGAGCGGTCTGGGCGAAGGCGGTTTGTTGCTGTAGGCGAGCCAGCTCAGCGTCGACGGCCTGGATGTTGGCGGCCTGAATCCTGGCAGCTTCGTTCAGGTTGGCGGAGGCGTAGGACGTGCCATTGATCGTAACGTATTGCGGTAAAGTCATATTCTTCCTTGATTATCGTATCCGGGTCGGAAATCCCAGTCGGCCATGATTGTATGTCTAACCGGCACGCCTCGCCAAGGGCGCCCGCGCCTTCCTGCGACATCTGGAGCTTGTCAGATTCCGTTCCGCGCATTATCATACTGGCCCCTTGGGTCGTTAGCTCAGCTGGTAGAGCAGCGGACTTTTAATCCGTTGGTCGCAGGTTCGAATCCCGCACGGCCTACCAAGATTCATCAAAAAAGCCAACCGTTCGCGGTTGGCTTTTTTGTTATTGCCTGGCCTATGCTAAAGTTAGCAATTCCACAGCAAAATTTCAACGCATGAAAACCATACCCGCCCGGATGACCTACCTGCGCAATGCCGAAGCAGTATGCAGCTTCGCCTTGCCTGTCATCTTCTGCTACGACTGGCAGAGGTCGGGCGATCCGGTCGCCTGGGCGATGCGGGGAGCGGCGCTTGTGCTGATCAGTTACATCCTGCTGCAGGGCGTGCTGTACTGGCATCTCAAATTGCAGTCGGTCGTGCAGCGCCAGCCATTGCCGGCGTATTTCCAGCCGCTGTACCGCTTCTTCAAGTACTCGAACTTCGTGGTCATCGCCGCCGTGGCCGCTTTCATCGCGGCGATGAGCGACGCCACAGCCTCGACCGAAGACCTGACGTGGTCATATGGTTTGCTGACGCTCGCGGTGCTGGAGCAGATCAACTACTACCACTATCAACTGATGTACGACACGCGCGCCGCCATCGCCTATCTGCGCCGCAACGGCCGCCTGCGCAAAGCCGCGCTGGGACTGGACCTGAAGCGCTAGAAAACACAGCAACGCACCAGCACAGTCGCCGATATCATTTTCGATATCAAGCGATCATATTTCTGCCAGGCAGCGTTTTCGGCCGCTGCGTAACCACCCTGTCATACGGGGCCTCTACCTTGGTGCGTTTTCCACCATCGTACTGTCCTTATATGCAATTGCTTCCATCGCGTCCCCACATCCTGGCCCTGAGTATCGGGTTGGCCCTGAGCGCCTGCCGCGGCTCCTCCACCGAAGAACAGCTGGTGATCCCGGCAGCGCCCGCCGACCAGGGCGCCGCTGAAGTGGCGCCGCTGCCATCGGCCACCGCCTTTGTCGACACCATCGCCACCAACCAGCGCGGCGACGCCCGCTACGCAACGCTGGCCACCAACGCCGGCGTGCGCATCCTGGGCGGCTTCCTGAATGTGTGGAAACCGCTGACCGAAATCGTCGATGCCGGCGTCACCGCAGCCGCAGTCGACGGCTTCCCTGCCGTAGTCGCCTCCACCTGGACCGGCGTGCCCAACGACGGCACCCCGGACGGCAAAGTGGTCAACGCCGCCGTGCATCAGGCTAATATCGACTACGTCATCCAAGCCACCGCCAACCGTACGGCGGAACAAGCCACGCAAGCCTATCTGGACGACCGCCGCGGCAAAGGCTACAGCGTCACCGACGGCATGGGCCCGCTGACCGGCGCCTGGCGCACCGCCGCCCAGCAATCCACCAGCATCAACGCGGTCGCGGCCGACGCCACCAGCGCGCTGTACAACGACAGCGGCAACAACACCGGCGTCGCCGGCAGCGCCAACGCCAGCTTCGGCAGCGTGGTCGATCTGGTCAACCTGGTCGGCGGCAACGCCTCCACCGAGCCTGCCAAGCGCTTCTACAAATACGCCCGTCCTTACCGCTGGAGCAGCAGCGTGCAGGTATTGCCGACGCTGGTACCCGCCAAGAGCGGCACGCCGGCCATCGACGGCGGCTTCACCAGCGGCCACTCGGCCGAAGCCGCGCGCGATGCGGTCGCCATGGCCTATGCGGTGCCGGAGCGCTTCCAGGAAATGCTGAGCCGCGGCCTCGAACTGGGCGAATCGCGCATCCTGGCCGGCATGCACTCGCCGCTGGATGTGTTGAGCGGCCGCATCCTCGGCCAGGCCAGCGCCGCCGCCAATCTGGCGGACCCGGCCAACGCGGCCAGGAAAGCCGCCGCCGTCACCCAGGCGCACGCCACGCTGATGGCGGCCACCGGCACCACCGCCGACAGCTTTGCCGCCTACGCCCAGTCCGGCACTGCGGCCAATGACCGCTTTGCCGACTACGCCACCAACAAGGCCAACTACCTGCGCCGCAGCACCTACGGCTTCGCGCCGGTCGCCGCCACCAATGTCGCCGCCGCCGTGCCGAAAGGCGCCGAAGTGCTGCTGGAAACCCGCCAGCCTTACCTGAGCGACGCCCAGCGCCGCGTGGTGCTGAAGACCACCGCGCTGCCGTCGGGCTATCCGGTCATGGATGATGCCGAAGGCTGGGGCCGCTTGAACCTGTTCGCTGCGGCGGACGGCTACGGCGCGTTCAGCGGCAACGTCACCATCGTCATGGACGCCGGCAAGGGCGGCTTCAACGCGGTGGACCGCTGGCGCAACGACATCGGCGGAACAGGCAAGCTGATCAAGCAAGGCACGGGCACGCTGAAGCTGGCCGGCGCCAACAGCTGGACCGGCGGCACCGAGCTGACCGCCGGCACGCTGCAGGGCGACTCCGCCGCCGCGTTCGGCGCGGGCGACGTCTACGTCAGCGGCGGCACGCTAGTGGCCAACGCCCCTGCCCCGCTGAAGGTCGCCGGTAAATACACCCAGCTGAGCGGCGGCACCACGCTGGAGCTGGACCTGGGCGCCGCCGGCAGCCAGGGCAGCCTGGCCGTGTCCACCACCGCCACCATCGCCGGCGGAACGCTGCGCGTGAAATTCGTCAACGGCTACAAGCCTAAGGCGGGTGACGTGCTGACCGTCATCACGGCGGCCAGCCTGCAGGGCAAGTTCACGACCATCACGGTCGACGGCTTCGCCAGCATCACGCCCAACTACAGCGCCACCACGCTGACGCTGACCGTCGGCAGCTAAGCCGCACGACGCCCGGGCGCGAGCCGCCCGGGCAATTGCTCAATCTTGCCCACCTTCAAATACCCTCAGCCTACATCACTGAATTTATGTTCGACGCCAATATGATATTGCCATACAAATCGAAGACTTCTGGCCAGCCTCGCATTGCCTAAAAATTAATTGACTTTCTTGCACCCATCATTAAGAATGCCCAGACTTCTCAGGTGCTGCGCTAACTTTAAAAGAAAGTGTCAAAGAATGAAAAAAATACTCACGCTGCTCGCACTCCTATCTGCCTGCATGCATGTCTCCGCTACCGAATACATAACAAATGGCACGTTCGACGAGCCTGGCTACTACTACACCGTGAGCCAGAGGGGGTGGGAAACGACTGCCCCACGTTACTATTTTGCATACAATACATACTGGCTTATGGGCGGCGGCGGAACGCTGTCTCAACATATCAGCGGTGCTACCGGCCTGCTTCACCTTTCTTTTGACTGGACCTCCTCAAGGGGTTCTCAGTCTGTCGTCTGGAATGGCGTGACTATCGCGACCTTGTTCGATGGTGACCCATGGACCCCTAATCCAAGATTTGAATTTGACGTGCGGGGCACCGGCAATGATAAGTTTGAATTTCTCGCAGATAATCCAGAGAGTTTCGCCTGGATCAGGGAAGTCAGCCTGACTTCCGCAGTTCCGGAGCCGGAAGCGTATGCAATGCTGCTGGGCGGCCTCGGTTTGTTAGGCTTGATGCGTCGTCGCCGGCCGCGCGCATCAAAGTCATCCACACTCAAGTAAATTGATAGTTGGGGAGTAGCCTGATCTTTACTCTCTGAAAAACGCCCGTTGCACTGCAGCGGGCGTTTTGCATTGGGGCGCCCTCTCCAGAGTTCCCCCGCAAGGTGCCAAAGGCATTGAAGTCTCCGCTGCGACTGATGCACTTTGACAACAGATAATTGTTAAAGTGAAAATCCGCGTGTATTGTGGTGCTCTTGATGTTGTTCAACACCCAACATGAAACAGCCCTTTTCCTCCCGCACGCAACCCGGCCCAGGCTGGCTGTTCGCCCTGGCCCTGGCGGCCTGCCAGCCCCTTGCCGCCTGCGCGACCACGCCGGAAGACGAGGACCTGGCCCTGTACGGCATGGACCGCTCCGCCATCAGCCTGGCGACCGGCTCCACCCAGCTCTTGCGGCGCGCGCCGGCGGTGGCCTCCGTGATCACGGCCGAGGATATCGCCGCCATCGGCGCCACCGACCTCAATCAAGTGCTGGAAACGGTGGCCGGCATCCATGTCACGCGCGTGCCGACGATGTATGCGTCCAACTACATCATTCGCGGCATCGGCAGCGGCAGCCCCAGCAACCCGCAAGTGCTGGTCATGCTCAACGGCCTGCGGATGAGCACCGACTACACCGGCGACAAAGGCAATATGTGGGTCAGCATGCCGGTGACGAATGTGGCGCGGATCGAAATCATCCGCGGCCCCGGCTCCGCCCTGTATGGCGCCGATGCGTTTGCCGGCGTCATCAACATCATCACCAAGACGGCAGACCAGATCCCGGGCCTGCGCGCGGGCGTGCAGGCGGGCTCGTTCAACACCCGCGACGCCTGGCTGGAATACGGCCACAAGCTGGACCAGTTGGCCATCGCGGCCTATCTGCAGCTGGGCCGCACCGACGGCCCCGACAGCATCATCGAAGCCGACGCGCAAACGCTCAACGACAGCCGCTTCGGCACCCATGCCAGCAAGGCGCCCGGCCGGATGAGCGCGGGCTACAGCGCCTACGACGGCGGCCTCGACCTGTCCTACCAGCGCTGGCGCTGGCGCACCAACCTGAAATGGCGCGGCGACGTCGGCACCGGCCCAGGCGTCAACTCGGCGCTGGACCCCGACCACAAGACCCGCACCGGCATGGCGCTCAGCGAGCTGGCCTGGACCGCGCCCGATTTTTCCGACACCTGGAGCGTGGGCGCGACGCTGAGCTATATGTTTTTCACCGAGCAGTCGCCCGAAGGACTGGGCCTGTTTCCGGCCGGCGCGCGCATCGGCCCCAACCTGTTCCCGAACGGCATGATCGGCGGCCCCAGCCGCTGGGAGCGCAACCTGCGCAGCGCGGCCTACGCCACCTACAGCGGCTGGAACCACCACGCGCTGCGCCTGGGCATAGGGCACGACGACCTGTATCTGTACCAGGTCAGCACGATGAAGAACTTCCTGCTCAGCCCGGCGGGCGTGCCGATACCGACCGGCGCGGTGATCGACTACGGCGCCATCCAGCCGCACATCCGGCCCACGCGCCGCAAAATCAACTATGCCTACATCCAGGACGAATGGCAGTTCGCGCGCGACTGGGCGCTGACGGCCGGCGTGCGCCACGACCATTACTCGGACTTCGGCGGCACCACCAATCCGCGCCTGGCGTTGGTGTGGGACGCCGACCTCAACGTCACGGTCAAGCTGCTGCACGGCCGCGCCTTCCGCTCGCCCAGCTTCAACGAACAGACCGGCATCAACCCGGTCAACATGGGCAATCTGCAGATCCAGCCGGAGACCATCGCCACCACGGAAGCGGCGCTGGCCTGGCAGGCGCGGCCTGACCTGGCCGTCAATCTCAGCCTGTTCCGCTACAAGATGAAAGACCTGATCCGCTCGGTGCCGAATCCGGCGCCGGCGCCGGGCGCCACCTACCAGAACAGCGGCAGCCAGGACGGCAACGGCGGCGAGGTCGAATTGACATGGGATGTGGACGCCAACCTGCGCTGGCAAGCGAATTACTCCCGCCAGAACGCGCGCGATCCAGCCACCGGCCGCGACCCGGGCTATGCGCCGCGCCATCACGCCAACACCCGCGTGGAGTGGAGCTTCAGCCCCGGCTGGCGCCTGACGCCGCAGCTGAACTGGGTGGCCGGCCGGAGCCGGGCGCTCGGCGACGCGCGCGCGCCGATCGCCAACTACCGCACCGTCGACGCCACGCTGACACGGCGCCTGCCGCATGGCTGGACCGTGTCCGCCAGCGTGCGCAATATGTTCGACGCCGACGCCCGCGAACCCAGCCTGGCGCCGGGACTGGCGCTGCCGTTCGATATTCCGGTATCGCCGCGCGCGGTGGAGCTGATGCTCAGCGTCAAACTGTGACGTCGTCCGCTCAGCGCATCTGCTTTTTCAGGAAGGCAAAGATGCGCGGGTCATGCGCGTAGGCGACATTGAAGCGCAGGAAGCGGCCGGCGCTGTTGCTGACGCTGAAGACATTCCCCGGCGCGAACAGTATGCCGGACGATAATCCCGCGCCGGCAATCGCCGACGCATCCGTGCCCGCCCCGCCCTGCACCCATAGAAACGGTCCGCCGGCCGGCTCGGCCCACGGCTCCAGCCCGCTGTCCCGCAAGCGCTTGCGCACCGACACCGAAGCCTTGCGCAAGCGCTGGCGGATGGCCTCGGTATGCTTGCGGTAGCTGCCGTCGAGCAGCAGCCTGGAGATCAGCCGCGCAGACAGTTCGTTGTTGCCGAACGTGGTGGCCAGCTTCAAATCCAGGATCGCCTCCACCCACTCCTGTTTCGCGGCCAGATAGCCGCAACGCGTGGCGCCCGACAGCGTCTTGGAAAAACTGCCGATGTAGATGACGTTCTGCCACTGGTCCAGCGCGGCGAGGCGCACCGCCGGGCGCTCCTCCAGGTCGGCAAAGGTGTCGTCCTCGATGATGGCGAAGCCGTGCTGCTGGCTCAGCAGCAGTATCCGGTGCACCACGGCCGCAGGGAAGGAGATGCCGGTGGGATTTTGCAGCACCGTGTTGGTGATGTAGAGCCGGGGCCGATGCCGGGCCAGCTCGGCTTCGAACTGCTGCATGTCCGGCCCGTTCGGCGTGAGCGGAATGCCGACCACGTGAACGCGATGCGCGCGCAGGCTGGCCTGGAAATTGAAGTAGCACGGGTCGTCCACAAACACCGTGTCGCCGGGCTGCACCAGCAGGCGGATGGCCAGGTCCAGCGCCTGGCTGCCGCTGTCGGTCAGCACGATGCCGTCCAGCGGCACCGCGACGCCGCGCCCGTCCAGATGGCGCTGCAATTGTTCACGCAGCGGACGGAAGCCGGCCGGCTCGCCATAAGCGGTAAGACCGTCGCCCGGATCGCGCCGCAAGGAGCCGAGCACGCGGCGTATGCCTTCGTCGTTCAGATAATCCGGCGGCAGCCAGCCGCAGCCTGGCCGCAAGGCATGCGGCGGCAATTGCAAGGCGTTGCGCAGCATCCAGAATTCATCGACCTGGCGCAGCGGCGCGTCGACCGGGCGGCCGATCTCCAGCACCGGCCTCGGCGTGGCGACGAAAAAGCCGGACTTCGCCCGCGACACCGCCAGGCCTTGCGCCACCAGCCTGTCGTAAGCCTCCACCGCCGTGGACTTGGCGATGCCGCCGGCCAGCGCGAAGCTGCGGATCGACGGCAGCTTGGCTCCCGGCGTCAGCTCGCGCGCCTCGATGGCGGCGGCGAAGTAGTCGACCACCTGTTCGATGACGCTGAGTCCGGAAACGGCGCTACGGCTGAATGCTTGCATCTGTCACGTCCCTTGTACCAGTACAGTATCGGGCATTGTACCCAATCTGTACCTTAACGACGCGAGCCGCGCGCGCCTAGAATCTGCGGCATCTGAACTCCTGGGGAATAGCTGTGCGTACGGAATACTTGAAGGGCATGGCGCTTTGCCTGACTGCGGCGGTGGCATGGGGCGTGTCGTTCCCCGTGATGGGGCTGGCGCTGCAGCGCATGGACCCGTTCAATTTCACCGCGTTCCGCTACGGCGCGGCGGCGGCCATCATGCTGGCGATCCTATTCTACCGGGAAGGCGGCGCGGCCCTGCGCCTGCGCGGCGAGCGCTACGTGCTGGCCTGGGCGCTGGGCTCGTGCGGCTTCTGCGGCTATGGCTTCTTCATCTTCCACGGCCAGCAGCTGGCCGGGCAATCCGGCGCCCTGTCCGCCTCGGCGATGATCGCGACCACGCCGATGCTGACGCTGCTCCTGAACTGGGCCATACGCCGCAAGCGCCCTACGGCCGTGGCGTTCGGCTGCATCGGGCTGTCGTTCTTCGGCGTGCTGCTGGTGGTGTCGGGCGGCGCCCCGGACAGCCTGCTGCGCCAGGGCGTCGGCGGCGAGTCGGCGGCCTTCCTGCTGCTCGGCGCGGCGTCGTGGGCGCTGTACACGCTGGGCGCGTCGTTCTTCCCGGCCTGGAGCGGCTATCGCTATTCCGCCATCACCACCGGCCTGGGCCTGACCACGATACTGGTCTCCGACCTGGCGCTGCAAACGCTGGGCTACATCCCCCGCCCCGCCCTGTCGGTGCTGCCTGCGCTGCTGCCCTACCTGGGCTATATGGTGCTGGTGGCCGGCGTGCTGGCGGTGTTGTGCTGGAACCTGGGCAACAAGATCATCACGCCGACCAACGGCGTGCTGTTCCTGGACGTGGTGCCGCTGACGGCGTTCGCGGTGGAAGCGCTGGCCGGCACGCCGATCGCGCCGGGCCAGCTGGCAGGAGCGGCCTGTACCGCTGCGGCGCTGGTGCTCAACAATCTGTACCAGCGCCGCGGCCAGGCGGCCTAGCCTTCCGAATTGGCGCTGATGGTCATGTGGACTTGCAATTCATCCGCCACCGACGTCAGGAACTTGCTGACGCCGAAGTCGGACCGTTTCAGCGTGACCATCGCATCGAAGCCAGCCTCGCTGGCCTTGGCCATCGGGTCCATGTTGATCTTGTTGATCTTCCCGTTCAGGACCACCGGCCTGGTGACGCCATGCAGGGACAGGTCGCCGCTGATCTTGAGGGTGTCCATCGGCCCCTTCTCGATGCGGGTGCTCTTGAAGGTGATCTCGGGGTAGGCGGCCGCATCGAGGAATTCGGCGGTCTTCAGGCGCTGGTCCAGCGCCGGCACGGCGGTGTGCAGTCCGTCCAGCGCCAGCTTGACCACGACCGAGGACTTGGTGACGTCCTTCCCATCCAACATCAGCTTGCCTTCGATCTTCTCAAAGCGGGCCACCGGGTTGGAGATGCCATGGTGATTCCAGCTGAACGCCACGGCGCTGTGGTTGGGGTCTATCTCCAGCGTTTCCGCGTGGATGGCCGGGGTGGCTGCGAACAGGAACAACGGGAACAAAAGATATTTCATGCGGAACTCCTTGTGTGAGGTGAGCCCTCACAATGCGGCGCACGGCGCCGGAAGTCCTGAAAACGGTCTGAAAAAGTTCTGAAACTCTCTGAAAAAGCCCTGATCGGGGCGCGCTATAATCCCGGACGATCAAAAATACAAAACTATCGGAGCGCAATGGAAACCACTGCAAAGCTGCGTATCGGCGCATGGTGTGTCGATACCGTGTCGGGCGACATGGCGCGGGACGGCGCGACGGTGCGGCTCGATCCGCGCAGCTTGCGCCTGCTGCTGTGCATGGCCGGACGCGCGGGCCAGACCGTCAGCGCCGAAGACTTGCTGAGCGAGGGTTGGCCGGGCGTGATCGTCACGCCGGATTCGGTGTACCAGGCGATCGCATCGCTGCGCCGCGTGCTGGGCGACGACTCCAGGCAAGCCAGCTACATCACCACCGTGCCGCGCCAGGGCTACAAATTGGTGGCCGAGGTCGCGCCATGGGACGTCCCTGCCGCGGCGCCGGCCGCAGGGGACGGCGCCGCCACGCAGCGGAGCAACCACGCCTCGCGCAGCCGCCTGGTTTTTCTGGCGACCGCCTGCATCCCCATCGCGATCGGCGTTGTTTTCTGGCTCAACAACACGCAGGCCAACGGCCATCCGGGCGCCACGATGGCCCAGGCAGCGGTCAGCCCGGCATCCATCGCCGTGCTGCCATTCGCGGATTTAACGGAAGGAATGAAGAACGAGATCTTTGCCGACGGCATGACCGAAGAACTGATCGGCCGCTTCAGCAAGATTCCAGGCTTGAAGGTGCCGGCGCCCAGCGCCTCCTTCTACTACAAGCACCGGCAAGCGGAAGTGGCGGAGGTGGCGGCCAAGCTGGGCGTGGCCTACATCCTCGACGGCAGCGTGCGCAAATCCGGCAACACCTTGCGTGTCGCCGCGCGCCTGATGAGGGCCGACAACGGCTTCATCATCTGGTCGGAAACCTACGACAAACCCTTCGACGATCTGCTGGCGGTGCAGGACGATATCGCCACCGCCGTCACCAAAGCGCTGACGGCGACCATCGCCAAAGGCGCCGGCGGCTAGGCCGCCACCGTCCGCGGCGCCAGCCGCCGCGAGGCGAACTGGAACACGCGTCCCAGCGGCGTCTCCACCCAGCGGAAGAAGACGGCGCCGGCGGCCAGGCTGGCGGCCCAGGCCGTCAGCATGCCCAGCCCCTGCCACAGCGGCTCGGCCGGCGCCAGGCGCGTGAACGCGGCGTTGACCAGCAGGCAGACCGGGAAGTGGATCAGGAACACCGAGTACGAAATCTTGCCCAGGCCATTGACCGCCGACCAGGCGCGGCCGGTGGCCACCGTCTCGGCGCGGCCGAACAGGAACAGCAGGCACGCGACCACCAGCGCCAGCGCGACGCGGCTGCGGAAATCCAGGAACAAGGCCACGGCGACCGGCAGCAGCGCCATCGCCAGCAGCAGGGCCACGGCGCCGGGTTTGCGGCAGCGGTCGCTGGCCCACCAGGCCATCATGCCCAGGCCATAGCTGCCGAAGAAGTACGGCGCCCAGTTATCCCAGTCGGCGTCGAGGTTGAAGTGCAGCAGCGACAAGGTCAGGCCCAGCGCGGCCAGGCAAGGCATCAGCCACGGCCGCGGGCGACCGCCGGCCACGCGCCCGCCCACCCACAGCGCCAGCGCCGTCAGCGCGTACAGCTGGAAATCGATGGCGACATACCAGGCGCCGGCCGACAGCGATGGATAGCCCAGCACGCCATGCAGCAGCAGCGCGTGGGCGCTCAGCTGGCTCAGCGTGGCGGGGGCGGAAATCGAAGTGTGGTTCATCCAGCCGGCGGCCAGCGACGATGCGGCGGCGGCCAGCAGCGTGGCGGCGATGAATGGCGGCGCCAGCTTGACGTAGCGGCGCCAGACCACGCCCAGCGGATAGTCCATCCCGGGCCGGCCCGACGGCGACAGCGATTTGGCGGCCAGGAAGCCGCCGATGACGAGGAACACCTGGACGGCGATGCGCGCACTGCTCCCCAGCCAGTCTATCAGCGCCGGCAACAACGGCCGCACGTGATCGGACATCGGTCCATAAAATGCCAGGTGATGCAAGACGATCAACTGCGCCGCACCGACCTTCAACAGATTAATCAAGCCAAACTGTGGCTGGACCGCGTCGTCCGCGCCAGCCTCTCCCCTTGCTACACCACTCATTCCCATCCCTAAACATCCAGCTTGCGCTAACCGGCCGCCATGATAGCCGAGCTTGGCTGCTTGATGTCGCCAGTTTGGTGACAAAGCACGTATTTCTTTGGTGCACTAAAGTTGTATGATGCGGTCCGGAAATTATCAAAAAGGAAAAGCAATGTTATTTATTTGGGGCAAACGAAGCTACGGCTCGGTGCAAAGCGTGGGCAATACGTCGGTCAAAACTGTGTTCGGCCATTTCTGGTATTTGCCGTTGTTTCCCATGGCGAGCTACTACGTCGAGAGCAAAAGCAAGGCCTGCTATAAACTCAACGCTTTCAACTGGCGCTCGGTCCTGTTCGGTTATCTGCGGGTATGGCTGCCGCTCATCGCCGCGATCGCGCTGTTCATGACGTATGCGGGCGATGGCAGCCTGCTCGTTGGCGCCGTGGCGGCACTCAGCATCGCCGCCTTTGTCAGCACCTATATTTACGACAAGAAGTCGCGCGAGCAAGATGTCGCCAAGTTGCGCGAAATGATGCAGCGCCATTTTGGCGTGGCCATCGATCCCTTCGCATGCCTGGACAACCTGCAAGCGGAGATCGACCGGAAATCCCAGGCCGACACGACGGAATCGCTGGAAGCCAACTGGTACAAGAGCGCCATCAAGGACGCCTTCGCCAGCAAGCAGACGCAGGAACTGGCGCTGCTGCGGGCGCGCTGCGACCAGCAAGACCAGTCGCTGCAACAGCAAGTGCTGGAGAAAGTCGCACGCGCAGCCTGAGCCGCCAACTCAGGACGTACGCCGCATCGGCTGCATGGTTCCGTACATCAGCGTCCGCCACAGCCACTCCAGCGGGCCGAAGCGATAGCGCCTCAACCACCAGGCGCTGATCGCCATCTGCGCGGCGTACACGGCGATGCCGAGCACCAGCACGGGGGCCGCGCCCAGGCGTCCGAACTGGCCCAGGCCGTAGCCGAAGAAGATCCATCCAAAGATCAAGGACTGGGCGATGTAGTTGGTGAAGGCCATCCGTCCGATGGCCGCGCAGCCTTGCAGCAGCCGGCGCGCGGACGAAAACTCCACCAGCGCCACAATCGCCGCGCCGTAACCGGCGGCCAGCAGCGTCTGGCCGACGCCGCCCATCGCATCGAGCGCGCACAGCGTCCCGCCCACCGCCACGCCCAGCACGGCCACCGTGACGAACAGGCGCTTGTGCCGCTGCGGCTGCCGCATCACGCCGCTGCGCCAGGCAAGCGCGCCCAGCAGGAACAAGGCCAGCGTGCGCGGGAAGATGAAAAGGTGCAAGGGCAGCAGCGCAGGCAATTCGTCCTGGCTGAACCGTACGATCTCGGCCATGCTGCCGGTCGCGTAGACCTTGCCGGCCAAAGCCACATGCTGCTGCAGCCACGCGGCCTGCGGCCACGGTATGCCGACCGGCACCACGCCGATGAACAGATACAGCGCGTACATCGCGGCCGCGCCCAAGGCCAGCGCCCAGGCCGGCGCGGCCAGCATCGGCAACACCAGCAGGCCGGCCAGCGCGTATTCGGTGAGGATGTCGCCGTTCCAGATCAACAGCAGATGCGCCAGCCCGAACACCAGCAGCACCAGCAGCCGCCGCGTGAGCCAGTAGAACGGCCGTCCCGTCCTGCCGAGGCGCTCGAACTGCACCGCCAGCCCGACGCCGAACAGGAAGGAAAACAGCGCGAAGGCCTTCATCTCGAAGCCGACATGGACGATGGCCTCGACCAGCCTGTCCCACATGTCCGCGCCAGGCGCGGGCGGCAGGAACTGCTGGAATATCGACACCCGGAACTCGGTCACGAGATTCACCGCCAGCACGCCAAACAGCGCGACGCCGCGCAGGATATCGATCGCGCCGATGCGCTCGTCCGAACTTTGCCGCTCACTCATACCGCGCCTTGTCTAATCAGATGGCGCAGATAGTATCGATGGGTTTCCTAAAAAGCAATCCCCTACTCCAGCACGGCGCCGCGCGCGCCGATGTGCAGGCGTTCGGGGTCGGCGCCCAGCACCAGCTTGAGGTTCTCGCGGGCGGCCGCGCGCAGATTGGCTTGCTGGGTCGGCTGCGGCGTCTGCTGCAGCGACTTCTGCGCCAGCGCCATGAAGGTCCCGACCATCGCGCTTTGCTCGTACAGATTGCGCAGCGATGCGGCGCTCTGCTGCCTGAAGCTGCCGGCCAGTCGCGGATGGTTGCGCATCTGCCGGGCGACCGCGGCGAAATCCTCGTCCGCCACCTCGGTGTCGCGCATGGCCATGTAGTTGCCGACCACGAATGCGGCCAGCGCGCCGCCGACGTCGTTGCGGGACCAGCCCATCTTGGCTTCGATCTTCTGGTAGACCTCCATGCTGTCCTGGTAGGCCTGCGCCATCGGTGCGCGCTGCGCCGCAGGGAAGCGCTGCGCCAACTCCTGGGCGTTACGCTGCACGGCGGGCGGCGCCTCGGCGCGCAGCGGGGCCGGGGCCGCCGCCGATTTCTTATCGCCGGGCGTGGCGGCGTCTATCATGTTCAGGTTGTGTATCGTCGCCAGCTGGATGAAGTTGGACATCGGCACGCCGTAGCTCGCGTAATCCTGTCCCAGCCACTGGGCTTGCGCCGGCCAGGCCGCCATCAGCAATGCCGCCGACGCCACACCGGCCAGCAGGCGGCGCGCAGCGATGAAATCGTGTGTAGTCATGCAGTCCTCCTCGCGGATCGAGGCATGAATATTATCAAATGAACACCGGCCGCAGCGCCCGGTACACGCTTAGCGGCGGAACTTTTTCGGCTGCCGTTTGCGGGCGGCCGAGTTTTGATCCTGCAGCATCGCATCCACGCGCTCGGACGCCAGGCGCGACAGCTGCTGCGCCAGCGCCGTGTCGGGGAAGTAGTCGGGCTGGCGGTAGGCCAGCCAGGCGTAGGCCGAATACAGGCGGCACGCATCCTCCACCTCCTGCAGCGACAGGTAGTGCAGCGGCGCCTGTTCCAGCTTCAGGTGCGTGATCTTCTTGGCGGCCAGCGAGGTGGCCCAATGCTCCCACGCGCGCTGCAAGGACGGCACCTTGGACGAGATCGGCACCAGCGACAGCGCGAACTTCTCGGCCACCGTCAGCGCCAGCGTATCGAGCCAGGCGGCGCGTTCGAACTGGTCCTCGGTGATGCGCGGGTAGAAGAAGCCGTCCGGCACGTCGATATTGTGGACGAAGCGCTTGAGCAGCTTGGCCAGCGCATGCTCGTTGGTCACGGACGAGATCCGGTGCAGATGCTCCAGCGTCGGCGCCACGGCGAAGCCGGTGGTCTTCAGCGGCACCGGCTTTTCCGCCAACAGCGAGCGCATCACATTGTGCGTCTCGTTGTCGTAGCCGGCCACCAGGCCTTCCTCGTGCACGCCGAAGCGCCCAGCCCGGCCGGCGATCTGGCGGGCCAGCGCGGCCGGGATCTCTTCCTCTTCGTAGCCGTTGTACTTGACCGAGGTGGTCATGACGATGCGCGCGATCGGCATGTTGAGCCCCATCGCAATCGCATCCGTGCCCACCACCACGTCGGCGGCGCCGTCGCGGAAACGCTGCGCCTGCGCACGCCGCACTTCCGGCGACAGATTGCCGTAGACGGTGGCCACCGACAAGCCCAGCTCCGTCACCATGTCGCGCCACATCAGCACCGCGCGGCGCGAGAAGCAGATCACCGCGTCGCCACGGCGCAGATTGCTCAGCTTGCGCACGGCGGTCGGCTCCATAGCCAGCGGGCCTTTGCGCTTGAGTACATGCACTTCCAGCTCGCACTCCAGCCGCGCGGCCAGCACTTCGATGGCGCGGCGCGCTTCCGGTGCGCCCACCAGGTAGACGACGTGGGCCGGCGCGCCGCACACGGCGGCGGTCCAGGCGGCGCCGCGGTCGCGGTCGGCCAGCATCTGGATTTCATCGATCACGGCCACATCGACCGGCGTGCGCGTGTCCAGCATTTCCACCGTGCTGGCAACGTGGGTGGCGCCCGCCACCAGGCGGCGTTCCTCGCCCGTCACCAGGCTGACGGCCAGCGGCTTGCCGTGCGCCTCCATGCCCTGCAGGCGCTCGTAGTTTTCCAGCGCCAGCAGGCGCAAGGGCGCAAGGTAGACGCCGCTTGGCGCCTTGGCCAGCGCTTCAATCGCCTGGTGGGTCTTGCCGGAATTGGTCGGCCCCAGCAGCGCGATGAACTTGCGTTTGATGCGCCGCGCCACCTCGAACGAGGCCGGATATTCGGCCAGGTTGATGCTCTGGCGGGTGCGTTCGGCGTGCTGCTCCTCCATGTCGCGCTCGACCGCGTGCTCCAGGCGCTGGCGGATGCGGTCGAAAACGATGCCGGCCGGCTCGGAAATGAGCATCTCCGCCAGCGCGCCCAGGAAAGGTTGGGCATCGAGGCCGCAATCGTCGCAGGCGTCGGCCATTTCCTGCACGAAGGCCTGGACGTAGCCGCGCAGCTCGGCGGCGACGGCGTCGCTGGCGCGCTCCATCAGCAGCTGGGAGCGCACGCCCGTATCCATCTTGCGCCACTTGGACGATTTGGCCAGCACGCCCTGCGCCGGCACCAGGTCGTAGGGCACCTTCAGCCCCGCATATTCGACCATGCCGCGCAGCCGCAGGAAGACGCGGCCTTCCTGTCGCGCCAGCACCACACCCTTGTCGGCCAGCCCGAGACGACGCATCAAGTCGTCATCTTCGCCCTGATCGCTGTCGGGGGCGGTAGAGTGCGGCGCGGGGGAGGAAGTCATGGATGGGTACTCGGATGGATGGGCTGGAATTTTAGCAGATCGTTACAGTTGGTGAGAAAGCAGGCCGGGGCTCCCACCTATAATGTTCCGCCTAGGCAAGCTAGCCTACAACAACAATACACAACAAAAGGAAAACATGGGCATGGTATTCTGCCGCGGCTGCGGCAAAGAAATTCACGAAACGGCGCCGAGCTGCCCGCACTGCGGCGCTCCGCAACATGCCTCGGGCGCTTCCGGTCCGCGCTCGGACAAGGATTATGTCGTCACCGTGCTGCTGTGCTTCTTCCTTGGTTTCCTCGGCGTGCACCGTTTCTACGTCGGTAAAATCGGCACCGGCATTCTGATGCTGCTGACTTTCGGCGGTTTCGGCATCTGGGCACTGATCGACTTTATCATGGTCGTCCTGGGCAGCTTTACCGATAGCGACGGCCTGAAAATCACCAATCGCTGATATTCCCCTCCCCGGCAGGATTTTGTCTTTCCTGCCGATTTCTGGCACCATAGCCCGGTTTACACCGCCGCCGTGCCAGAAATCTCCCCGCCATGCCCTATTCCATCGCCGCAGCCGTTCACAGCGAATTGCTGATTAAAAAGAGCCGCTTTATAGCCTGCGTTCAGCCGATGACCGACCGCGGCGCCGCGCAAAAAGTGGTGGCGGAATTATGGGCGCAACATCCGGGCGCCGCCCACGTTTGCTGGGCATTATTAGCCGGTGGCCAATCTGCGGCCGTGGATGATGGCGAACCCAGCGGCACCGCCGGCCGTCCCATGCTCGATGTATTACGCCACCAGGATCTGGAGGGCGTATTGGCGACCGTGGTCCGTTATTTCGGCGGCGTTAAATTGGGCGCGGGCGGACTGGTGCGCGCTTATACCGATGGCGTGGCCCAGGCATTATTAAAGTCCGAGAAAATCCCGATTATCAAGCTGCATTACCTGACCTGCACCGCGCCTTATGCGATGGAGGGCATGGTGCGGCGTGAAATTGAAATGGCGGGCGCTCATCTCGATAACGTCACCCATTCCGACGAGGTGCGGTTCGAATTCAGCCTTGCCGACAGCGCCGCCGCGCAATTAATCAGCCGATTGAATGAGGCCGGCCACGGCCGCATTCAATGGATCGCTCCCGACGAATAAGCCGCCCGCCCCTCACAAGCTGCTTTTTGGTATATTCGCGCCAATATTTGGCACGGCTTCGCTATGGGCACCGATCCAGGTGGCTTTGTGCCACAGCGTTTCAAGCGGTCCCTGCTTGTGACGGCCCAGCCACCAGGCGCTGAACTGCCTTTGCAGCAGCGCCAGCACCAGCCCTATCGCCAGCGCGAAACTGGCGCCGGTATATTGGTACATGCCGAGGCCGAAACCATAATATATCGACGTGCCGATAATGGATTGCACCACATAACTGGTCAAGCTCATGCGGCCAAGCGGCGAGAATATTCCCAGCCAATTGCCGGAATAAGACAGCAGCGTGAAACTGGATACCAGCACCGCCATGAAGGCCAGGTTGGACCACGAGGTGACAATGATTAATAATGGCCGGCGCAATGCCGCGCCGATATGCCAGGCTTCCGGCCAGGTCTTTAGCAGATATAGCGGAATAAACGCCAGCACCGCCATCGTCAATGTTTTACGCCAGAATAGACGATGGGCGTCGGAGGGAATAAACAGCGATTTTCTGCCGGCCAGCATGCCCAGCATGAATAATGCGGGGATCTGGAATATCCGGCCATTTTCCCAGCTCCAGCGGATCACGCCGATTTTCCCGTTGGTTAAATTCCCATACCAGACTTCCCACGCCGAACCATGCGCCATGTATTTTTCGGCGCGGCCGAAATACGCCCAGGAGGCGGGATCGGCGAGTTTCTCGTCCGGCGCCGGCAGCGCCTGGAAAAACTCTATCCACGCATGCGGTTGCAGCAATAAGAATACGGCGATGGCGACTACCGCCCCGCTGCGCAGCCGGGCCACCGGTATCAGCGCCAGTCCCAATACCGCGTAAATGCTGAGGATATCGCCGTGATAAAACATCGAATTAAACAGGCCGAATCCCAGCAATAACACCATGCGCCAGGCATAGCGGGCGCGGAAATCTTCGCCGCGCTGTTCCCGCCTGTGGTCCTGCAAATAGAAGGTCAAACCAAACAGCAGCGCGAAGATCGCGTAGGACTTGCCGCCGAACAGGAAAAACAGGCTGTCCCAGATCGTCTTGTCGACCGTCTTCAGCCAGACCGGCAATCCAGCCGGGACAAAGTAGAAATCGAAGTGTTCGATATTGTGCAAAAGCATGATCGAGACGATGGCGAAGCCACGCAGTGCATCGATCGCATCCAGACGGGAAGAGTTGGTGCCCATGATGTTCCATCAACCTTGGCAAAGTGAATAGAATGCCAAGTATAAATGGAAACGTTACCAAAGCTATGGATTTTTAGCGGCGGCGCAGTATCGGGCCACCGTCGCGACCATGTCTTCGAACTCGATGGGCTTGGAAATGAAATCGTCGACGCCGGCGGCGCGGCATTCGTCGCGCTCGGCCTCCAGCACATTGGCCGTCAGCGCCAGGATCGGCAGGCTGGTGTGGCCCTGCGCGCGCAGCAGGCGGGTAGCCTCGTTGCCGTCCATGACGGGCATCTGCATGTCCATCAGCACCGCGTCGTAGCGCGGGCCGCTGGCCACCCGGTCCACGCCTTCGCGGCCGTTGCCGGCCACGTCCACCTGGGCGCCCTCCAGTTCCAGCAGCGCCGATGCCACTTGCTGGTTGAGCGGATTGTCCTCCACCAGCAGCAGCCGCAAGCCCGCCAGCCGCCGCGCCGGCGCCACGGCCTGCGCC